>CAZLLL010000218.1:0-5976 GCA_964560255.1 uncultured Methylomonas sp. | reverse complement strand
AGGCGAACAAAAAGACAAGTCAGAATGCACAAGTTATTTGATTCCCATTCCCTAGGTGGATAAATGCATAAGTTATTTAATTCTCATTCCGTTGAAAAAACTCTGAATTTTAACAGCATATTCTCTGGCTACAAACTTAAGACGGGACAATGGAGGTTTAATAGCTATTGCTGTTTCAAAAATAGCTAAGGATCGCGCACGACACATTTGAGCAACTGACACAGGATTTTTGTTCGTATTCAAGGCGCACAAACTTAGCTCTAGCAGGCTACGTAACTGTTTGTGAACACCGAAGACGGACAAAAAAACAAATCACTCAAGTGTGTCGTGCACGTTCCTTAGTGAGTGTAGACTTATCAGCATCGTGCGAATGAATTTTCACCTACAATTATCTAGCTTATTTCCGTGCACTTTAGTTATTAAAAGTATATAAAAGCAGCACTCAAAATAACCATATTTTGAATGCTTTATTAGGAGGGGCGGTTTTAGAATTGAATTGCGTTATATCCATGTTTTGCTTTTTCTAATTCAGCCTTGGCTCCCTCTGGATCAGAATTTTTTAAGTACTTATTTGCTTTAGTAAAATGTGCCGAAAGTCTCCCTATTTTTGGAGCATTTTGTTCACTGTTCATTTCTTTCTTAGCTCTTTTAGCCACCTTAATAGATGCCTTTGCGCCAGAAAAATCATTAGCATCAATTTGCTTAATTGCCTCATCAATATTAGCAGAGATTTTAGCCACTGCATCGCTATTACGATCAGCAAGTGCTATTGATGAAAAAGAACCTAAAGAAAAGGCGATTAAGACTGCTAAGATAGTGCTTTTTAATGATTTCATTAAGTATTAACCTCGTTGTCGTTATTATTAGTGTAGACACACAATACATATGTACAAACGATTACATGCCAAAACGGATTCTAGCACAACTTGTGCGTAAATTACATGACTTATTCTGTGCCCATCCCTTATTTAAAGGCTCGCTTAATTTTATTGATTTAATATTCACCCCACCCAGGCACGCGCATTTCTAAACATTCGCAACCACGCGCCGTCTTCCTTCCAGTCCCTCGGCTGCCACGAATTTTGTATAGTTCTAAAGCATCGCTCTGGATGTGGCATCATAATAGTAAATCGACCATCAACTGTTGTTAGACCCGTAACTCCATCAGGAGAACCATTTGGGTTCATAGGAAAATCTATTGTATGCTTGCCGTAATTATCAACATAATTTAGCGCAACCAATGCCTGTGCCTGATCATTGCCAATAAACTCTGCCCGCCCTTCCCCATGGGCAATCACAACAGGTAGTCTTGATCCTGCCATACCTTTAAGCAAGATAGAAGGCGAATCCTGAATTGTTACCATCACAACACGCGCTTCAAATTGCTCTGAATCATTGCGCTTAAACTGAGGCCAGTGTTCTGCACCGGGAATAAGTGCTTTTAATTCTGACAACATTTGGCAACCATTACAAACGCCCAGACCAAAGGTATCACTGCGCTGAAAAAAGGCTGAAAATTCATTTCTGGCTCGCTCATTAAATAATATTGACTTTGCCCAGCCACCACCAGCACCTAGAACATCGCCATAAGAAAAGCCACCACAAGCAGCAAGACCGACAAAGTCTGCTAAACTCACTCTGCCATTAATAATATCAGTCATATGCACATCAATACTGCTAAAGCCAGCCTTATCAAACGCGGCAGCCATTTCGACATGACCATTAACACCCTGCTCTCTTAAAATAGCGACACGAGGTCGAACCTTAGCAAAAGAAGCGGCAATATTATCATTGATATCAAAACTTAAACTGGCTGTTAAACCAGGGTCTTTATCATCTTTAATGCCTTCAAATTGTTGCTTTGCACAATCTGAGTTATCTCTTAATGCCTGCATCCGATAACTGACGGCTGACCAGTTTTGTTGTAATTCAGCCCGACTTGCAGTATAAATCACTATGCCATCATAACTAATTGTTAGCTGCTGAGTTTCTTCTGTTACCCAGCCGATAAGATGTGTGCAATCCGCCAAGCCAGCTGCGTCAAATACATCTAGCACCGCATCACAATCACTTTGCTTAACCTGAATCACAGCCCCTAGTTCTTCATTAAATAAAGTAGCCAGAACATCACTGCCTAAACGATCTAATTCAATTTCAGCCCCCTTGCGACCTGCAAAAATCATTTCTGTAACGGTCGCCAATAAGCCGCCATCGGAACGGTCATGATAAGCTAAAAGTTTATCGTCAGTATTTAAGCTTTGAATCGTATTAAAAAAGGCCTTGAGTAAAGTAGTATCCTCTAAATCTGGCACTTCATTCCCCATTTGCTGAGTGACTTGTGCTAACACTGACCCCCCTAAGCGCTTTTTTCCCAGTCCTAAGTCAATCAATATTAATACACTGTCTGCATTTTTTAATTCAGGGGTTAATGTACGGGTAATATCGGTAACCGGTGCAAACGCAGTAATAATAAGCGACAGCGGTGAAGTCACCGTTGTCGCACGCCCCGACTCATTCCACATCGTTTTCATTGATAAAGAATCTTTACCAACGGGAATGGCGATACCTAGTTCAGGACAAACTTCCATACCGACTGTTTTCACGGTATCGTATAAAGCCGCATCTTCTCCTGCACTGCCCGCTGCCGCCATCCAGTTAGCGGAAATTTTTATATCGTTAAGAGATGCAATTTTTGCCGCCACTAAATTTGTTAGCGCCTCAGCTACAGCCATACGACCTGATGCAGGGGCATTGACTACCGCTAACGGGGTACGCTCCCCCATGGCCATCGCTTCACCTGTTGTTGCATGAAAGCCTGAAGCCGTCACAGCCACATCAGCAACCGGAACTTGCCACGGGCCGACCATTTGATCTCTGGCGACTAAACCTGTGACCGAACGATCACCAATATGAATTAAAAAGCTTTTATCAGCGACAGCAGGAAAACTTAACACTCGCTTAACGGCTTCTTTGATGTCTAGACCTGAAAAATTCAGTGCTTTATGTTCCACTTCAAGATGCGTGACATCACGATGTAATTTGGGTGATTTACCGAACAACACTGACATTGGCAAATCAACTGGTTTATCACCAAACAGTTCATCAGTTAATGTGAGCTGCTGTTCATCTGTCGCTTCACCGATCACTGCATGTAGACAATGTTCCCGCGTACAAAACGATTCAAAGAGCTCTAATTCCTCAGGCTTTATCGCGACCACATAACGCTCTTGCGCTTCATTGCACCAGATTTGCATCGGTGACATACCTTTATCATCGTTATTCACTTTGCGTAATTCAAAACGTCCACCTTGTTCGCAATCATGAATTATTTCAGGCACAGCATTAGACAAGCCCCCTGCCCCAATATCATGAATGGAAACAATCGGAGTCTCGTCTCCCAAAGCATTACAGTGATTAATCACTTCCTGGCAACGACGTTCCATCTCAGGATTTTCGCGTTGTACCGATGCAAAATCCAGTTCTGCTGCACTTTCACCTGACGCTTGTGAAGAAGCCGCACTGCCGCCCAAACCAATTAACATCGCTGGACCGCCTAAAATAATAATCAGCGACCCCGCCGGAATCTTGTGTTTATCCACCAGCATAGGACGAATATTACCCATGCCACCGGCTATCATAATCGGCTTGTGATAGCCACGTAATTGCTCGCCATTACTGCCTTCAACAACCTGCTCAAAGCTACGAAAATAACCAGCAATATTGGGGCGGCCAAATTCATTATTAAATGCCGCACCGCCAATGGGGCCATCCAGCATAATATCTAAAGCCGAAGCAATACGCTCAGGCTTGCCATAATCAGTTTCCCAAGGCTGATTAAACCCAGGAATTTTTAAGTGCGAAACAGTAAACCCGGTGAGTCCGGCTTTTGTTGCTGAACCTCGTCCCGTGGCTCCTTCGTCACGAATTTCTCCGCCTGAACCCGTTGCGGCTCCCGAATAAGGAGAAATAGCCGTTGGGTGATTATGAGTTTCGACCTTCATTAATAAATGAGCATCTTCTTTTGTATACGCATATTCACCAGTGTGTGGATCGCGAATAAAGACATCAGCTTTTGAACCTTGAGCCACCGAAGCATTATCGCTATAAGCCGATAAAATACCGTCTGGATTTTTTTCGGCAGTATTGCGAATCATGCTAAATAAAGATTTCGCTTGGTTAACACCATCTATTGTCCAGCTGGCATTAAAAATTTTATGTCGGCAATGCTCTGAATTTGCCTGAGCAAACATCATTAATTCAACATCACTTGGGTTACGACCTAGCTTTTTAAAGCTATCAATTAGATAGTCTATTTCATCATCAGACAATGCCATACCTAATGCACTATTTGCCCGCACCAAAGCATCACGACCTTGCTCAAGAATGGCAATGGTGCTTAAAGATTGTGGTGGGTGATGGGCAAATAAATCCAGTTGCTCAATATCACTCACCACTACCTGTGTCATACGATCATGCAATAAAGCCTGTATTGCTTTTTGCTTATCAGTATCCATGGTTACCTTAATATCCAGAGTATATTCAACGCCTCTCTCTAGACGCTCTATATTTAAACCACAACGCTGGGCAATTTCAGTGGCTTTGCTAGACCAGGGGGATACCGTCCCTGGACGCGGTACCATCCAGTGTATTTCACCACTAAACGGTTCAATACTATCAACCTCGGAGCCATAATTTAATAACTTATGTAATATGTCACTGTCTGCTGCGCTAAGTTTATTTTGTATATCAATAAAATGTATATAACGGGCTGAAATATTGTTAATGGAAGACTCTATCGTTTGTAAATCTATCAATAATTTTTGAATTCTAAATTTTGATAGTGCGGCGGGGCCGAGAATTGTATGCATAAAAAGGGAAGTTTGTAATTAAGGGAATTTTAGAGTCAATCCGGAATTTTTCATTGGAGTAGAGCGGACTTTAGTCCACTAAAACAAATACGCCTCCAACCCAAAGACATAGGTTGTGGGTAAGGCACGATCCCCAACAAAATATACAGCCGTAGTTGTTGGAGTTCGTGCCTCACCCACAACCTACTCATAAACTTACCTTGCTGCTGGACGAGATATTCATTCCATTCGTATCCGTTATACACCCTATATGAGCAATACGGCTTCCAACTTAAGACGGGACAGAACACTTGTATAACAAGTAGGGTGGGCAGTTTTTTTTGCCCACCATCAAGGCTGAACCTCGGTAGGCAGAAAAGATTGCCCACCCTACAATATAAGCTTGTCCCGTCTTAAGTTGGTAGCCAGCAATACACCTCACAAACCATAAACGTTTGAAACGGGGTGAATACCCCGTCTCGCGATGACATTAGTTTTATCAATAAGTCCCCAGCAAAGGTGGTACTTTTCTTTTAAGTAATGTAACCAATAAAGGATCCATGTAATCATAATCATCAGGTATATCTAAACACACGACTCTTTTACCTTTAAGATAAGGTTTAAATTTTTTTGATAATTTATTGCGGTGCGCATTCTGCATAACAAATATTATATCAGCCCATGTAATTAATTCAGCTGAGACAGGCACATCGGCATCGTTATTTAAACCTGCTGAAAGCGCATCTAATCTATCGTGCTCATTAAATACAGCCTCAGCAGTCGGGCTACGCAGCTTATTCTGACTACAAATAAAAAGTAGTTTTTTCATAATGTCCAGGCATCTTTCCTATTGCAGTTTACACATTTGCAAAAGCTCAGTCGCTTTTGCTGAATTTTGCTGCTGGACGGGGTATTCGCCCCGTTCATAACGTTTATCATTACTAACACAACGAACATAAGTCACACTAATAGACGAGATATTCATTCCATTTGTATCGTAACCGTTCAGTCCCGCTCCTTATCAAAGTGTAAACGACTTATTGACCATATAAGGAACGTGCACGACACACTTGAAACTGACTTGTCTTTTTGTTCGCCTTCTGCGTTGCGGAAACAGTTACGTAGCTAG
>CAZLLL010000217.1:0-5984 GCA_964560255.1 uncultured Methylomonas sp. | reverse complement strand
TAAAATAATTAATTTTAAAGGTTATTAAAATGAAGAAACAAGTGCTTGCTGCTCAACCTCCCCAGCTATTATCTAACACTAAACCAAGTAAGGCTGTCCATATAACTCGCTCTATACGAAAAGCTATTATGCTCGGAGGACTCACTATCGCTTCCTCTGCTACTTGGGCAGAATCTCAAATCAACCCGAATGAATTATGGCTATCCCTAGGCCGTCCGAGTGAAATTTGTGCAAAAGATATTGATCAAGATGGGGATGTGGATTTATTTAAAATATATCCATCAGCAGTAAGTCTATTAGAAAATACCGGTACACCAGAATCTCCCGAATTTTTAGCATCTCAATTTTTTTCAAATGATGCTGGGCGATTTAATTTAATCCGCCTAGGACTGACCAATTGCAATGACAATGACAATGACAAATTATATGTCGATATTGATGCTGATGGTGATCTTGATTTATTTACTATTACTCCATTTCGTAATGGTGATAAATCTTTAACGGTTACAGTAAAATATGCTAGAAATGATGGCACATCAGAGCATCCTGTGTACTTTAAGGAGGATTCCGAAGAACAGGAACTGTTTGGTTTAACGGATGAAATATTTAATATCGTCACTAAATTCCAAGATATAGATAATGATGGGGATAAAGATTTGTTGACGAGAGGTCGGGGTTTTTTTGAAAATATCGGTACTCCAGAAAAAGCTTCTTTTATTAAACGAAGAGAAAACCCTGTTCCAGTTTTGTGTGATGGCCTGACTGATGAACTTTATGTTGACCTGAACAATGATGGCACACTTGATGTAGTATGCTCTAGCAACGACAAAAATACAGTGAGTTTTATTGAGTCCAGTCACACAGGCTATCTTGCGTCAAAAGTACTATCAAATGAACCAAATAATTACACCTTTAAATATTATCAAGCAATTGATATAGATAAAGATAATGATATAGATATCCTGGCTTTAAGTGTAAATAACGGACATATACTGTACACAAACATAAGTACAAGTTCATTCCCTGAATTTGATGCAGGAAGAACCTATCCATCTCCTATATTTGATTTGTCAAGTCATAACATTATCCTGGCTGATTTGGATGGGGATGGCGATTTAGATTTAATATATACTCTGTACCGACGACATAAGCAAGCACAACTTAAATTTGCAAGGAATACTGGCTCAAATACAAACCCTATCTACGAAATATCTGCATTATCCCCCGAGTTGGAGCAATGTAATCGCAATATATTCACTGACTCTGAAGCTGTTAGTGGTCTGGCTTTGGTTGATATCGATGCAGATAATGATTTAGATTTATTTACTCATTCCAGACAAACATATTATTTTTGTGAGAATCAGGGTGATACGACAAACCCTTTATTTTCTCCAGCCCTTATCAACCCATTTGGTCTTGATATTGTCGAATTTGAAGAGAGTATTTTTTTTGCTGATATAGATGGAGATGATGATCAAGATGTCTTGATGGGCTCTTCGTATTTCGAGAATATAGGTAGCTCAATGGCACCTATATTTAGCAATACTAGTCAAATACCCTTTACGAAACAAAAAATCCATTTTCCAAATTTTTCTCCTGCGGCGCTAGTTGATTTGGATGGAGATGGTCAAGCGGATTCTGTCATTAGTACGAGATTTGGTCTTCGAGTTTTATATAAGGGCTTTGAGCCTGTTTTAGATATTAAGGCAAAATCCTTAACCAATAGCCATGATTCTCATCTTAAAATCGTTCTGGTGACGACTAGACTGTCTCAAACACAAATTCAACTTTGCAAAATTCATTATAAAACCAAAGAAAACTGCAATAAAACAATCGTACTTCCTTTTTCTGCACAGGAGATAAGCCTGAGCACAGGTTACTTCAATACAGACCTTGATGAAGATATTGTCCTGGCAATAGTTGATACAGAGGGCAATCTAAGAGTCAATGTCTATAATAATAATCTGCAACTCATAGGGAGTGCAACAGGCGGGTTCGCCCAGTCAATTTCTGTCTCTGCTGGGCAGCTAGATGAAGACCCTGAGGATGAAGGTGTGGTGAGTTTTGTGCAATCTGATGGCCGTGTGGCTGCTGTGAGTTTCAATCTGGATGCCTCTATTGTTGGCAAAATGGTGGCTGGCCCAGGAACACAACCCCGTATTGCTGTCGGAAATTTTAATGCCAGTCATGACTCCTTTGTATTAGCGTATTTGAGCCCTGACGAACAAATTCAAACCGCGACTTACCGAGGTAATGGGACGCTTATTTCTCAAGGAACAGGTGGAAAATCAAGTTATTTAAGCCTTATTGCGGCTGATATTTTGTCTAATATTGAGGGCGATGAATATGTGACTTCAATTATTCAACAAGACGGAAGCGCTGGATTACTAGGTTTCAGCGCTGACAATATTTTATTGGGCAAAGTGATCGGGGGTGTCAGTCAGCAACCTGAAGTTGTATCAGGTCACTTCCCTAGAAAAAATGATATAGGTTTGGCTGCATCCCTTATTCAAAAGGATCAAAGACCTGCCATTATCTTTTTTGATTCTATCGGCAACCACCTCGCGACAGGCATTGGCGCAACGACCGCTTCTATAGCAACCCTGACAACAATGGATACCGATCAAGATTCAATTGATGAAGGCGTACTGGTCTATATTGATGGGGCTGGGGTTCCTCGCCTGGAGGTTTTTGGTGTCGATGGCATAAGAAAATAATATTTGATGATGACCATGGCTGATAACAATTTTAATTCAATACACTATAATCTGAAATCACGACAATACCATTTCCAGGTGTCCACTGAATTACGCCTGGCTGCCCTAGAAAAAAAAATCCCCGAATTTTTATCGCCACATCCATTGGTGCAAACGTCAGGCCGACAACCTGATGAACCTTTGCTTGGCATTATTGCCAATTGGCAGAGCAAGCCTGTTGGCCTGGTATTAATGGAAAAACACGGTATTAAAAGTGGTTTACTCATCTGTTGGCATGTACTAGAAACTCATCGTGGCTTTGGGCTGGGTCAAAAATTAATGTGGCAATTAGAACGCTATGCAAAATACAGAAAAATAGAAAGCTTAATACTTAGTTTTCGGGGAGATTCACGATTTCAACGGCCAATAAGTAAAATACTGCATCAACTTAATTGGTCGCCACCTAAAAAGGAGTTAATGTTATATAAATTCTCGGTCAAACAATTTATGAAATTAACTTGGTACCAGAATATAAAACTACCAAAAGAATTTGAAATATTCTCCTGGGATACATTAACTAACATAGATAAACAGCATATATTAAACCGTCAGCAACACACTCATTGGTATCCTCTCGAACTTTCTCCAACTTTTGAAAACCCTGATTTTGAAACAACGAATAGCCTTGGCTTGCGCTTACACGGCAATGTTGTCGGCTGGTTAATTACCCATCAAGTTCATGCCAATGTAATTGAGTATTGTAATCTCTTTGTATCACCAGAGCTACAAAGCACAGGCCTAGGCTATCATTTAATCGTTGAAGCAATAAAACGCCAGAATGCACTTGGTGTGGAATATGGAATATTTCAGGTACAAGTAGGTTACAAGACAATGCTTTCCTTCGTCCAGCGGCGTATGGATGGAACCATTGTTGCGCAAACAGGGCGCTGCTTTTCTAAAAAAGTGCTATAGACTTTCAGAAAAAAATTAATTCCAAAAAAACAGAATTACCTTTTGATAACTGGCTTATAATTTCTTCTCCGTTTCATCAGCAAAGTTAATCAAAATGCAATTTCTCAGCTTTTCACAGAAAGGTGTCACAGAAAGGTGTCAGGTCTTGAATATTGAATTTCAAAGATGTTTTCATCAAAGGGGTCAGACTCTAATACTGCTTACTTAAGAGGTGATTATTCATATATTACAGATAGATAAAGTATTTATTGACGGTTAAGCTCTCCACTAAAATCAGGTAAAATTAAATTACCAAATAAAACCAACCTGATTGAAGAACTTAACCTTGTCTTATATTACAAAAAAAAACGTATTACATCAAATCCGTCAATTTAAAAATTCAATTTTTCAATTCTCCCACCTTCCTTTTTCTGATATTGTATCCACGGATGCATTGGGTCTAATCATTGAACATTCTGAGAGTAGCAGGGAATGTATTTTTACTCCCCTAGTCACACTCAAAGCGTTTATTTTTCAAGTACTCAGTACTGACGGATCCTGCAGACAGGCGGTTAATCATGTTCTTTCTGAACGGCTATACGAAGGCAGATCCGCTAATTCAATTCAGACAGGTGCCTACTGTAAAGCGAGAAATCGACTACCTGAAAAGCCCTTAAAGCAGGCGGTTGAATCGTCAGGACAAGCATTGCATCAACAAGCGCATAAATCATGGCTTTGGAAAGGGCATAATACTAGGCTGTCGAAGCCCCTTACTCTATTTTGTAGGGTTTGTTTAAATTCAATACCTTACGTATTTTTTAAACGTAAAAAATCGAAAGAAACAGGCTTTTATACCCTCATTTCTTTGACGACTAAACCAACAATCAATAGCTTAGATAAAAGTTGTGAATGTTAAATATTTAAAATGAATAACCAGAACGATATTTTATTTTCCCAGCTTGTAGGTTCAAAATTATAAAGAATCATGTTATAAATACACTCCTGTTCAGCTCATGATTTCGTAAAGCGGTGCCCCAAACTTCAAAAATATTAAAAGGCCGCGGCGGATGGAAAGTCAAAGCGGTCGAACGTGCGACTGAAATTCGCGAACACCGAAAAACCCATAAACGCCATTTGACAAAAATTGCCGAACTGAAGCGACAGCTTTGTCAATCGGAACTGGTTATTGAAGAAAAAAAACATTATTTCCATCCATGAGCAAACCATAGCAACGCAACAGAATCCCCAGCCGCCTGCTCAAACCTCGAATATTATTGATATCAGACAGGCCGAAGAAACACGCGTCCTTTGCGTATTGCTGATTCTTGAGGCCATCGTTTCCTTTCGTAGCGTTCCCCGTATTCTCAAATTGTTAAATGCAAGAACATCTCTCAATCTACCGTGGATACCCCATTTCACCTCGGTCATTAATTGGACCTTGCGCGCTGGACTTGGGCAGCTAGAACAAGTCCGGCCTATCAATCAATTCTGGATTGCGATCATCGACCATACCATCAATATCGGCACTAAAAAAACGATGGCAGTTTTACGAGTGACTGTTAATGCCCTGTCAAACCGAGGGGGTGCAATTCAGTTGCCAGATTGCGAATGCATCGGTCTAACGGTGCATGACACCATCACGGGGGATGTGATCAGAGATGATCTGGAGAAAATTTTTGCAAAGGCTGGTACGCCACTGGCGATTATCAAGGATGATGATTTCACACTGAATAATGGCGTTTCCCAATGGTCAGAACGGCAGGATCAAATCATGCCAGTGATTTCGGACATCGGCCACAGCATGGCGAATGGCCTTAAGGCCGAGTTTGAAAAGGCGGATGATTATAAGCGCTTCACTGGAGCCATCAGTGATGCCGCCAAGCGACTACGGCA
Organism: uncultured Methylomonas sp.; assembly: GCA_964560255.1. GTDB lineage: Bacteria > Pseudomonadota > Gammaproteobacteria > Methylococcales > Methylomonadaceae > Methyloprofundus. Next base: position 444 of record CAZLLL010000217.1, on the reverse strand, counting down.
AACAGAATTTTCTTTTTTGATGCCTCCGAAACTGCGCACAAAAGGACGCTTTCAAAGCATCAGCAATTTAGGGAACTGGGGCGCACGAATGCTAAAAGTTTTTTCGGCCAAGGGGCGCGCAAAGTCAGGTAGTGAACTGGAAAAACTTCGCAAGGTTCTGCCCGGTTTTTTACAGATGCGTGGCTTTATTGAGCGTTTTGCGCTGACCACCCAAGTGATCGCGGAGGTTCTGGAAGTCCTAAAAACAGGGGGCTCAGCAAAGCCACTCACAGAGAGTGTCTTCAATTGTCGAAAACGTTGCCAAGAAATTCGAAGGTTAAAAAGCGTTTACAGGACTGGCTAAAAAAGCACATTGAAATCCAGAAAGAGACGACTGAACTACCCTTGTTGGCACGGCTTTCTCATAAAAAGTTTCTTGACAAGCTGTATAATAGAGAGCAATAC
>CAZLLL010000216.1:0-5999 GCA_964560255.1 uncultured Methylomonas sp. | reverse complement strand
GAATTTGACAAAATGAAAATATTTTCACTTTGGCGAAGGTATTGATTAAGGGATGGGAATCAAATAACTTGTGCATTCTGACTTGTCTTTTTGCTCGCCTTCGGCGTTGCGGCAACAGTTACGTAGCTAGCTATGCGCCTGTTGCCGCGCCTTGAAGGCAAACAAAAATACTGCGCCATAATTGCACAACTTATTTAATTCCCATTCCTAAAAGATTGTAAGTGATAAATTACATTCCATGGCTAATGACTTGTAAGAAACTTTAATTATAAAAATGAAACTTAGAAAAAGAAAAAACTTACCTAGCCTAGCAGTAGTTCATAGGTTAAAATTAACAAGTTTTTTGTGACAAGAATAAAAAGGATAGTTTTGCTAAGGGAATAAGGGAAGATCACAACGATTTTTACGCATTCAATCAGTTTATTATTAATTTAGAGGAGGCTACTCCGTGATGAGAACAAAGCAATTATTCGCAAGTCTGATGATGATGGTCACTGGCCTTGGGATAGCTCAGGCTGGCGACTATACTCTCAATATGCCCGTAGGTGTAACAGATATAAGTCTCAAGGTATACAACCTGCACATGCTGGTATTTTGGGTGTGTGTCGTTATAGGTGTCGGAGTATTCGGTGCCATGTTTTACTCGATTTACTATCATCGTAAATCCAGAGGGTATCAGGCATCAAACTTTCATGAAAGTACCAAGATAGAAATACTCTGGACTATTATTCCAGCCATTATTTTGATTGCACTGGCTATTCCCGCCACGACACTCATGATAGAGATGGATGATACCAAAAAAGATTCGGAAATGACCATTAAAGTGACAGGGTGGCAGTGGAAGTGGGAATATGAATATCTGAATACGGGCGTGCACTTTTTCAGTAGTCTGGATGAGGCTAGCAATAAAGCCAGGCAGCTGAATTCAAACATTGACCCACGTACTGTCCCGAATTATCTATTAGATGTTGATAAGCCACTAGTGGTACCCATCAATACTAAAATTCGTTTCCTTTTAACCTCGGCAGATGTGATTCATTCATGGTGGGTGCCTGAACTGGGCTGGAAAAAAGATAATATTCCGGGGTTTATGAATGAAGCCTGGACATCAATCAATAAAGCGGGAACCTATCGTGGTCAATGTACTGAACTGTGTGGTAGAGATCATGGTTTTATGCCGATTGTTGTTATTGCTATGGAAAAACCTGAGTATGAAGCTTGGGTTGTCGAGCAAAAAGGCATAGCAACCGAAAATGCTGCAGCTGCTGAAAAAGAATGGGCTCAGGAAGATTTAATCGCTAAAGGTGAAAGTGTCTATACAAATAACTGCGCATCATGTCATATGGCTGATGGCGCGGGTTTAGCAGGTACTTTTCCTGCTGTGACTGGAAGTTCAATTGTCAAGGGCGATATGAGTACACAAGTTGATTTAATGCTCAATGGCAAAGGCATGATGCCCGCTTTTGGGCAAATGCTGAGTCCTGTTGATTTCGCGGCAGTATCAACTTTCATTCGTAATGGCCTAGGTAATTCAGTTGGAGATTCAATACAGCCTGCAGAAATTAAAACTTTACAGGCAGCGATTCCAGCTATTGAATATGACGACGATGATGACGATGATTAAGCTGTCCTAAGGGAGATGGAAACAAATAATCATCCAATATTGCTAGTCTTTTTGTCCGTCTTCTGCGTTGTAGCAACAGTTACGTAGCCAGCTATGCGCCTGTTACTACGCCTTGAATACGAACAAAAATACTGCCCAATATTGGACGATTATTTATTTCCAGCTCCCTAATTGTTGTTGCTGGATCGAATTCTTTATTTAGTATTTTTAAGAGGTATTAATTATGTCTGCTGCTATAGCTGAACATGAACACGATGATCATCATGATCATGGGCCTGAAAAGGGCTTTTTAAGGTGGATAATTACCACCAATCATAAAGATATTGGTACGCTTTATCTGGTTTTTGCACTGATTATGTTTTTTGTCGGTGGCACAATGGCATTGATTATTCGTGCCGAATTATTTGAACCCGGAATGCAGTTTGTCAGTCCGCAGTTTTTTAACTCAATGACAACCATGCATGCGTTAGTCATGGTGTTTGGTGCAGTCATGCCTGCCTTTGTCGGGTTTGCCAACTGGCAAATCCCCTTGATGATTGGTGCGCCTGATATGGCATTACCAAGAATGAATAATATGAGTTTCTGGCTGCTAGTCGCCGGGATTCTATTATTAGCCAGTACTTTATTTATGGAAGGCGGTGCGCCAGCATCTGGCTGGACTTTATATCCACCGTTAGTATTGCAAACAGGTGCAGCTTTACCTTTCGCGATCTTCTCGGTGCATTTATTAGGTATCTCTTCGATTATGGGGGGAATTAATATTATTGCCACTATTTTCAATATGCGTGCGCCAAAAATGACATTGATGAAAATGCCATTATTTGTATGGACCTGGCTAATTACTGCTTTTTTATTGATTGCAATTATGCCAGTTTTCGCAGGCGCGGTTACCATGCTATTAACTGATCGTTTTTTTGATACCAGCTTTTTTGATGCAGCAGGTGGTGGTGACCCAGTTCTTTATCAGCATATTTTCTGGTTCTTTGGTCATCCAGAAGTTTATGTAATGATTTTGCCTACTTTTGGTATCGCTTCTACGATTATTCCTGTGTATGCACGTAAACCTTTATTTGGTTACAGCTCTATGGTTTATGCAACGGCCGCCATTGCCTTTCTGTCTTTTATCGTCTGGGCGCACCATATGTTTACTGTGGGGATGCCGATAGCAGGTGAGCTCTACTTTATGTATGCGACGATGCTGATTGCGGTTCCAACTGGGGTTAAGATTTTCAACTGGACAGCAACGATGTGGCAAGGGTCTATGACGTTTGAAGCGCCAATGTTATTTTCAATAGCCTTTGTTGTATTATTCACACTAGGAGGCTTTACTGGCTTAATGATGGCGTTAGCGCCTGTTGATTTTCAATATCATGATACCTATTTTATTGTTGCTCACTTTCATTACACCTTAGTTCCTGCCTCCATTTTTATTATTATGGCAGGTGCTTATTTCTGGTTACCTAAATGGACTGGAAATATGTACAATGAGAAATTAGCCCAATTTCACTTTTGGTTATCGGCTATTTCAGTCAATATCTTATTTTTCCCGCAACACTTCTTGGGTTTAGCAGGTATGCCACGCCGAATTCCTGATTATGCCGTGCAATTTGCTGACTGGAATATGGTGTCTAGCATTGGTGCTTTTATCTTTGGTTTTAGTCAATTGCTATTTGTTTATATTGTCATAAAAACAATTAAAGGTGGCACAGGTGAGAAAGTAACAGATGAAGTGTGGGAAGATGCCCATAAACACGGTTTAGAATGGACATTACCTTCGCCAGTGCCTTATCATACTTTTGCAACGCCTCCAGAAAAAATTCCAACAGAACATTTTTAAGGAGAAATGATAACCTGATCTGTGTAGGTGATATTTGTGGGTCAGGTTATTTCAAAAAATAATGAATACTAAGACAAGAAATATTTTGACGGTAACGGTCTTAACGGTCATCGTGGTTTCAATTTATATTTTTGTTGTCATCAGGGTTACTTCTTCGTGATACCGGATGATTTAAAACAGAAGAATAAAAAAACAGTCCTTAGCTTACTTTTTATCGTACTACTGATGTTTTTATTTGCTGTTGCTTTAATACCTTTGTATGATATTTTATGTGAAATTACAGGTATTAATGGCAAAACCAAGCAGGAGTTTTCTGATTTAAATTATACGATTGATACTAAGCGAAAAATTAACGTTGAATTTATTACTTCACTAGGAGCCGGTACTCGCTTAAAATTTAAAGCAGAGAAGTATTTGCTAAAAGTACACCCTGGCGAAGAAATGACAATGATTTATACAGTAACAAACACAACAGACAAACAAATGTATGCCAGGGCAAACCCCAGTGTGACACCGGGGACTGCTGTAGGCTACGTTAAGAATACTCAATGTTTTTGTTTTGTAACACAGGTTTTTGAAGCAGGAGAGACCAGGCAGCTAGAGGTACAACTAGTTATTGACCCCGCAATACCTGTGCATTACAAAAGACTGACATTTGGGCTTACATTTTATGATACTACTAAAAATAAATAGGGGATAATGATGTCTACAGGCGCATATTACATTCCAAACAAAGCAACATGGCCGATTGCGGCGACTGCTGGGTTATTGACTTTGTTAATTGGTTTTGCAAATTACTTGAATGGTAATGCGGCAGGATTAACGATTATGTTACTGGGTTTTGCGATTTTTATCGTTATGCTGGCTGGCTGGTTCACGCTGCAAGCAGGTGAAAGTGAATCAGGTATGTATAACCATGGGGTAGGTATTTCTTATCGCATGGGGATGATGTGGTTTATCTTTTCCGAAATTATGTTTTTTGCCGTTTTCTTTGGCACACTCTGGTTTACACGGAATTTATCATTAGACTGGTTAGCAGGTATCGGTGATGGCCCGGGACGTTCCTCTGCAATGCTATGGCCTTCATTTGAATACGTATGGCCGACCAATGGGCCTGGAAATGTGGGGGGTGCATTTGAACCGATGGGAGCTTTCGGACTGCCTTTATTGAATACTTTAATTCTTTTAACCAGTGGCGTTACCTGTACATGGGCACATCATGGTTTACTTGCCAATAATCGCTCTCAATTAATTAAGGGTTTAGCTCTGACGGTGGGTTTAGGTTTTTTATTCGTTGGTTTTCAGGCAATTGAGTATATGGAAGCCTACCATGACATGGGCTTGACTCTAGGCTCTGGCATCTATGGTTCAACTTTCTTTATGCTAACAGGTTTTCACGGTGCGCACGTGTGTATCGGAGCGATTATGCTAACGGTGGTTTTATTCCGTAGCTGGAAAGGTCATTTTACACCGGAAAACCATTTCGTTTTTGAAGCGGCTGCCTGGTATTGGCATTTTGTCGATGTGGTGTGGTTAGGCTTGTTTATATTTGTTTATTTGCTGTAAAAAAATCGCAATATCAAAAAGCACTGCCTTTAACATAAGGGTAGTGCTTTTTTTTTGTCGAAATAAAGGTAGCAAATAGCGGGCTTTAGTCCGCCTTTTAGAAATGACGAGAGAGTTGTCGCGCACACCTTTTACAAGGGAATGGGAATCAAATAACGTGTGCATTCTGACTTGTCTTTTTGTTCGCCTTCTGCGTTGCGGAAACAGTTACGTAGCTAGCTATGCGCCTGTTACCGCGCCTTGAAGGCAAACAAAAATACTGCGTCATAATTGCACAACTTATTCAATTCCCATTCCAAGGTAAAGATTGTTTGGCTACCAATTTTAGATAAGACAATTTACATCCCATTAAAAATCTGACCCTTTTTGCTTGCAATGTTATCTCGTAGGTTGTGGGTGAGGCACGAACCCCGGCACTTATGGCTAGAGGGATGTATTTTGTTGGGATTCGAACCGCAATCTACACACTATTTTTGTTCTGCCATTTTTTCTTTTTGCAACTGCATTTGCATACCGATTCCTTGAGGTTGTATAAGCCCTGTCATTAGTGCTATGGATATTAAAATAAATAGTGCAAGGGAGATACTTATGCGATAAGTCAGTGCTTTAACTGTTTGTGCGGATGTTTCTTTATGTTTAATAAGATGAAAAAGTGCGTTGCCAAGGCTGGCAATAATCGTTAAAAACACAAGAATAATAAGGATTTTTAGCATAATATTGAAAAAAGTTGTTGGAAGAAAAATTATTTATTAGCATTATGGGCTACCAACTTAAGATGGGACAAGCCATCATTTGTAGGGTGGGCAATCTTTTCTGCCCACCGAGGCTCAACTTGATGGTGGGCAAAAAAAACTGCCCACCCTACTTATTTTGCAAAGGAGTTGTCCCGCATTAAGTTGGTAGCCGCATTGTGGGGCTACGGAATGGGAATTGAATAAGTTGTGCAATTATGACGCAGTATTTTTGTTTGCC
>CAZLLL010000215.1:0-6003 GCA_964560255.1 uncultured Methylomonas sp. | reverse complement strand
CTGTTGACCGCACTGGTCATTCGGGTTGGTTCTCCTGGGCAATTTATATCCGCATAGTCTATTTGGGTGAGCGTTCCCACGGCATCGGTTAATAATATCGGGTTACCATTTACATCGTAGTCTATCGTGGAGCGATTTCCCTGCGGATCAGTTATTGACGTAACTTTGCCAAAAACAGGGGCGTAGGTAAATGTTGTTAATGCATCAATGGATTCATTGTAGATACTGAGGACATGCCCACGGCTGTCATAAGCAAAGGTGGTGCTATCATTATTTACACGCGTCGTGCGGGTGATTAATCCATCTGTATTTCGGCTGCTTAGCGTGGTTCTCCCTAACGCATCGGTACTTTCGGTGATCGCACCAAATTGATCTGTTTTAAACTGCGTGACCTGACCATTCCCATCAGTAAAACGACTGCTTAGCTGTTCGGCTGCCAGTGACGGCGCCGGGCTGTTCTGAGTACTTGAGTCGGCATCCACGATTAATGCCTGAGTCTGGCTTGGACTGACCTGGCGCGTTGAACCATCAGGCCAGTTTGCTTGTGCAAGACGGCTACCTGCATCATAGCTATATTCTGTGACGCGACCTAATTTATCCATTTGCGAGCTGAGCAGACTTTGTTCGTTATAGGTAAAAAATCGGTCTGATGCATCAGGGTCAATGATGCGCGTCAGGTTACCGTCACTATCGTATTCAAACCGGGTGATAAGACCCGCAGGGTTTTCAATTTGTGTTAGGTGGTTTTCACTATAAGTGAGTTGAGTGACCAGGCCTTTGGGATCTGTCACACGGGTTAAATGTTGTGCGTCATCGTATGTAAATGCGGTGATATTGCCATTGCGGTCGATCACCTGGGTTTGCAAGCCTTGTGCATTAAAGTGTATGCGCGTACCGTCTTGCATAATACGCGTATAACTTGCATCATTGTTTGCGATAATTTCTGAGAATTCGCCTAATGGGGCAGATTGGGCGGCTTCAAAGCCTGTGGTGATTGCTTGAAGTTTAGGGCCTATCGTTTGTGCGAATTGCTCAAAACTGGCAATAGGGTGTATAGAAACCACTGAACTTAAGCGATTTAATAATTCCGGCTCTATTTCGACGGCTGAAATAATAAAACTGATGGCATCAAAATCACTGTCTAAAAAATCTGGAGAAGCATTCAGTACATTGTTAATAAAGTCTGAATCACCTGCCATAGAGGCCAAGATGCGTTTTTTGGCTGAGGGATCACCCTTTCCCAGATCAACTGCTAATGTATTTAAGGTTTTAGATAATGTATCCCCTGATTTTAAACGCTGGATATTGCGAATAATATCGGCACCTGCTTGCGAATATGCAGCCGATTTCACACTCGTTAAAGGAATTTCTATGCGGCCTGTAGTGCTCGTAAACTGAATGATTGAAATGGCGATTGAGCCATCTTGTGGCACAATATTGGGATTTTCCAGTGCAGCAGCCAGACCATTAAGCTGCTGGCTAAAATTTGTTGCAGAGATATTTTCACTACCATCAATAAAGATAACAATATTGCTGTGTGTCGATGCCTCCTGTGATAAATCAAAGACTTTAATAGAGCCATCACCTTCGGTTAAAATAACGTTGTTATCTTCACTTTGAAGATGCAGTTTTTGTAAGCCATCTAATGTCCAGCCAGATCCAAAAGGGCTTTGGCTTTCATTATTGACTAACACAAAGTTATCTATAAATGTACCTATATCACAGGTTCCATAATGACTGGCGACTTTAAGTCGATAGGGATACAGTCCTGTTGGCATTGTGCTGGCATCAAATTGTATTGCCTGGCGTAATGATTCTCGGCCAGCACTCACAAAAGCCTGTTGATTCATCTGCTGGTCGCCAACGTGCTCTAGCGTGATAGAAAAGGCATCAGGTATTGCGGTATTATTATCTATTGTCGTCCCTGTGTGAATAATGGGCTGAGGGTGGGCACTTTCTGAGTGGTAAATCAGCCGTAAAGCATGAGAACTTCCAAAGGAGTTATAGGGTGTCAGGTTATGAGCAACACTTAAACAACCATTTTGTTCCCCTGACTGTGATCCAATATTACGAAAACAGCCCTTTTGCTGGCCACGATTGTAGTTGTTATTTTCCAGTAGATCAGTAATCCACGTTGCTGCACTTGGTAAAGTAAAGTGCCAGTCTGTTTGTCTAACTCCACCCGATATGGTGTTAATGGTACTGCCATCGTCACTGACTCTGCCTCGGCCTACTACGCCGAACTCTCCCTTGTCTGGATCTAGTGACCAGATATCCGTTTCGCTACCAGGTGCCAAATTGGCTGTATTGGGAAAACTGATGGGAACCGGTGTCGTAAAGTTAACCCCGACTGGTTGTAGTGTCACCAGTTGGCATGGCCCTAGGGTAGCAGGCATTTCCGCTGGCTCTCTGCCGATAGGCACTTCCGAGATAGATATTGCGCCGGTGAAGTTGCTACCATCCGGGTTTTTGGCGGTATTGGGTGGAATGACAACCGATACCGCTAGTGCGATATTGTCAACTTGTGTACTGACATTAGGATCAATAATCGTCAGACTGGCGCGATCAATGCGCGGCATAAAAAACGGCCTGTCAATCTCCAGGCGTTCACCCGGCTTAATATCAATGGCTTCTCGAAAACCCGCATAAGGCGAGCCATCCGGAGCGACAATGGCTGTCGCGCCATCTATATCTAAAATCGCCTGGGCTACGTTCGATGTATCACCTACCAGTCTAAAATTTCCTTCAACATCACTGATTGCTGATACATTTGTGCCCACAAAAGAGATAGTTGCTCCAACAATGGGTATACCATTGGCTGATGGAGTGCTATCGTTTGCATCAATCACTTGTCCAGTCAGAATAGTGAGCAAGGAAATGTCCGTTACCTTAAAGCGTAAGGTATCATTGACGCTGTTATCAAGCGTTAAGGTTGCCTGGTATAAATCCTCTCCTGCCTGGATCATTGGGATGCTAACCGTAGCTGATTGTGTGTTGATCAGCCCCGAAGCTTCGCTGTTTGATAGTGTTAAACCAAAATCCAGTAAATCAAAGCTAAAAGGATCAAGGTCACTGAGTCTGAGAGTTGCGAAGATTTGATCTAAATCAGCTGTCCCCTCTGTTGCCACAACTGGAATGGTTAAAATAGCTGAGCGAGTGTCAAAAAAAGCGATATGACCATTATCATTAATGGTAATATCAGCGGTAGCGGTGGTGCCATCATCAATATAGACGGTTGCCTGAATATGATTGAGCCCTGTGGATGTGATACCCTCAGGTATATCGAATGACCAGTTTCCCAGTGGGTCTATGGCTGCTAAAACAGGTTCAATATTATTAAGGCGTAGCTCTATACGGACTATCCCCGCAGGTTTGGCATCGAGTAAAGCCTGACCTAATTGACTTGGATCCAGTACTTCAGTACACGTGCCACCTGTCGCTTCAGCAATGACCCCTAAGCCAGATCCAGTCGCACAACCCGTGCTGGCAGGGCCGACTGCGAAAGTGTTGACAATATAACCCGCATTAATCGCAGTATCCAGCGCGCTGCCCCTACCAATTGAAGCAGAGTCTTGTCCGTCAGAAAGGAAGAATGCAATATTAGCCTGGCCTTCTGATTTCGCTAGAAAAGCACTGTTCATGCTGCTTAGAGCCGCGTTAAAGTTTGTGCCACCGCTTATTGCTCGTGAGGTGAACAAACCTACCGATTCGGTATCAAGAGATAAGGCAACTTCATGAATATCTGCAATGCCATTCGCATTATTGTCAACATCAAGTTGCGTCGTAAAAACCTGGTTTCCTTCTGCAGGGTCGATATCTGCATTGGTTGCCGATGCTGCAAAAAGGACTAATCCGCTTTGCACATTAAAAAGCGTTGCTAAATTTTGATTCAGTGCGATTATGCCGTTAATTTCACAATCCAGTGTATTGCCTACTTCTCCATCGCCGTTGAAATCATCGCCCTGATCTCCCGCAACTCCATTGCCATTACAGTCTTGTCCCAGGGTTGAGGCAAACTCTGTACTACCCGATACATCGACCACATAAAGTATATTAGCGCCTGAGCTAATTTGCCCTATTCCGACCTGTCCGGAGACTGTCAACGCCGATCCTGCACTTAACACCGTCCCATCAATGGGCGTATTAATTCGAATTTCAACTCGTTTCCCAGTGGTGGTTTCGCTGACACCAGTATTTTCAGCATAGGAAAGGTTGGTGATTAGATAAATTGCTATAAAATACAATAGAGTACGCATCATATTTGTCCTTATTATTATTATTATTATTATCAATAGTCTAGTGTAAAACATGATTCTATTCAAGGTTTAATTAATTTAAGTCCTCTAGATACGTTGATACCTTCATGTATTCAGGTGCCTTGAATTGGTTATTTCAACCGGCACAACAGATATGATTGTGCAAATACAGAACACTTGATATCAGGTAGTCACTACCAGAATCCTGGGATATTATCGAAAGATTACGCTTATATTTAAAAAAACCTTTGCTAAAAACTGTGTTTAGTGCGATAAAGAAGTTGCTGGGTTTAGTGTTATTGCATGAATGTAAGGCTACCCACTTAATACAGGACAACTCCTTTACAAAATAAGTAGGGTGGGCAGTTTTTTTTGCTCACCATCAAGTTGAACCTCGGTGGGCAGAAAAGATTGCCCACCCTACAAATGATGGCTTGTCCCGTCTTAAGTTGGTAGCCGAATGTAATAACCGTATCTATATGAAGCACTGATATATAGTTACAACCCATTGTTTTTTGTTACTCAACTTAAGAGGAAGTGATATGAAACATTTTAAATTAGCATTTTATGGCTTTAAAGCAATAATAATGACTGTTGTTTTACTTAGCCAGAGTACCAGTGTTTATGCAAGGAACAACAACTGCTGGGTTGAAATATATGACGATACACAATTTAAAGGCAAGCATATTCGGCTTAAAGGCCCCGTTAAATTAAAAAATTTACTTAAAGTACAAGGGACTAACTGGGATAAAAAAATTGAAAGTATTGTTGTTGGATCTAAAGCTACGTTAACTGTGTTTGAAAATCAAAACTTTAAACTAACGCTTTCAGAAATGGCTGACCATCCCGTGTTAATGAAATCACTGGGTATTACTACTCAGGATATACTTGAGGAATCTGAATTGATTTTTCATCCAGATTCTAAAGTACATGGCTTTGGTGAGTTTGATTTTTACCATAAAATCAGGTCTTTGACGGTTGATTGTGTTAAATAAAAGTAGTCGGTTATTTTTGCATGTGACCTAAGGGAGCTGGAAATAAATAATCGTCCAGTATTGGGCAGGATTTTTGTTCGTATTCAAGGCGTAGTAACCGGCGCATAGCAAGCTACGTAACGGTTACTACAACGCAGAAGACGGACAAAAAGACCAGCAATATTGGATGATTATTTGTTTCCATCTCCCTAACTTACAGATGAGACAGGTTTCCACCATAAAGGTTATGAGATTAAAAACCAATTTCTCTGGTGTCCCGATTCAGAAGTCGCCGATAAAAATATTGCAGGAGTACAAAAACATGTTTTTGTACTCCTTTTGAACATAATAAAATGAATAGAAAAATCAGGTATTTTTCATTTTTACCCCAAAATAGTTAACACTGTTTAAGGGCCAGCCAATGTGCAGGCGTAAAAAACTTTCGCTTTTTTTTCGTATACAGCAATAGCTAAAGCTATTGCAGACTTCCTGTACATGAACCTCTATTATATTGCTTCCATTTATCAATACCTTCGCCAAAATAAAAAAGCATAAGCCATTGAATTTAAATGGTTACAATGCCTAGTATTTGCTAATTTTGATTAAAAATGCTGTTAACTTTACGCCATACAGAGTTTTTAATCATGGTTTAGGCATCAGAAAATTACAACCTATTGTTTTATTTATAAGCACGATCTGATTTTTGGCGAAGGTATTGATTTATAAATGCTAAAATTAAGTATGATATTATTTAGCACTAAAAAACACCTCTA
>CAZLLL010000214.1:0-6005 GCA_964560255.1 uncultured Methylomonas sp. | reverse complement strand
AGAAGACGGACAAAAAGACTAACAATATTGGATGATTATTTGTTTCCATCTCCCTTATGCCATTATTATGTACATGTTTCTTATTCAAAAATATTTTCAGACTAGCCCTCACGTAGAGAGAGTATTTTAATTGTTACTACTGCAGGAATAGTAGTGTTTACTAATTCAGTCGGGCCAGTGCATTTTGCCTTGCTGGGTTTTTATATCAGGGATGTGTTATTTTATTAAATACTGGAGAAAATAAATGCCAAAAATGAAAACCCATCGCGGTGCTGCAAAACGCTTTAAGCGTACAGCAAATGGCGATTTTAAATGTGGGGCATCACATCGCCGTCACATATTAACTAAAAAATCGACTAAAAGAAAAAGACAGTTGCGTAAAGCGGCGACTCTTCATCAATCAGATGTACGCATGACTGCGCGTATGTTACCGTACAGCTAATCTAGGAGAAGAGAATGGCCAGAGTAAAACGTGGCGTTACTGCCAGAGCAAGACACAAAAAGATTTTAAAGCAAGCGAAAGGCTATTATGGTGCACGTAGCCGAGTTTATCGCGTTGCTAAACAGGCGGTTATAAAAGCGGGGCAATATGCTTATCGTGACCGTAAAGCTAAAAAACGTACTTTCCGTGCTTTATGGATTGTGCGTATCAATGCGGCAGCAAGGTTATGCGATATATCATACAGCCGTTTAATTAATGGTTTAACCAGAGCAAATGTTGCAATTGACCGTAAGGTATTAGCGGATATTGCTGTACGCGATATGGATGCTTTTGCTGAAATTGCGAAAATTGCGAAAGCAAACCAAAGTCCATTATAAAGGTATAGTGAGTACTATTTCTTTAAGCTGAAAGGATTTAGAAAAAGGGCTGTATAGCCCTTTTTTTGCAACGGAATGTACACGAAATAAATACGACTGATGCCGTCAATGCACTAGACGCCAATGAATGTTAAATTATTTCGTGCATATTTCTCACCTTTCTTTCTATCACTTCTAAAATTTAAGCGAAAGAGCCGTGTCAGCGACCCTCGAAGAAATTCTAGCCCAAGCTTTACAAGAGCTTGAAGCAGCCAACGATTTACAAGTATTAGATCAAATCCGTGTGCAATATCTGGGCAAAAAAGGTGCTTTTACCTTGCAGATGAAAACCCTCGGACAGCTGGAACCTGACCAGAGACGGTCAGCGGGCCAGGCGATCAATCAGGTGAAATCCGATTTTCAAAATACGCTGGAGATGCGTAGAAGCATACTGCAACAAGCGGCACTTGATGCACGTTTAGCCAGTGAAACAATTGATGTTACTTTGCCAGGTAGAGGGCAATCTGTTGCAGGCTTGCATCCGGTAACACTAACATTAAGACGTATTGCAAAAATCTTTTCCAGCGTTGGCTTTAAAGTAGAAGAAGGACCCGAAATTGAAGATGACTATCACAATTTTGAAGCTTTAAACATTCCCTCACATCATCCTGCCAGGGCGATGCATGATACCTTTTATTTTGATGCTCATACACTCTTAAGAACGCATACATCGCCTGTACAAGTACGCTCCATGGAAAAATATCGGCCGCCTTTAAAAGTGATTGCACCAGGACGTGTTTACCGTTGTGACTCGGATGTTACCCATACACCGATGTTTCATCAGGTCGAAGGATTTCTAGTCGATGAAAATGTCAGTTTTGCTGATTTAAAAGGTGTGGTATATGAATTTTTGACCGCCTTTTTTGAAAAAGACATACAGGTGCGTTTCAGGCCTTCCTATTTTCCGTTTACTGAGCCATCGGCAGAAGTCGACATTGAGTGCGTGATGTGCGATGCTAAAGGCTGTCGAGTGTGCAGTCATACTGGCTGGTTAGAAGTAATGGGTTGCGGAATGATTCACCCTAAAGTATTTAAATCAGTCAATATTGACACAGAGGAATTTACTGGCTTTGCATTTGGTATGGGAGTCGAGCGACTCGCTATGTTGCGTTATGGCATCAATGATTTAAGGCTGTTTTTTGAAAATGATCTTACATTTCTAAAACAATTTAATTAAGGGAGGGTTTAATAATGCAATTTAGTGAAGCTTGGTTAAGAGAACTAGTGAACCCTACACTTGATACGCAAGCCTTAGTTGAACAAATGACTATGGCAGGTCTGGAAGTGGATTCCATGACTCCTGCGGCGGCTGAATTTAGTGGTGTCGTGGTGGGACAGGTCGTGTCGGTTATTGCGCACCCTAATGCAGATAAGTTAAGAATTTGTAAAGTAGACGTGGGTGAGGATGAGCCTTTGCAAATCGTTTGTGGTGCCAGTAATGTACGCGACGGCTTAAAAGTACCTGCTGCACTTATTGGCGCGATATTGCCTGGTGATTTTAAAATTAAAAAATCAAAATTACGTGGTGAGCAATCTTTTGGCATGTTGTGTTCAGAAGATGAGCTTGGCCTGGCTGCCGATGCAGATGGTTTAATGGAATTAGCGGAAGATGCACCTGTAGGGACTGATATTCGTGATTATTTAGCCTTAGACGATCAGTTAATTGAAGTCGATTTAACACCGAATAGAGCAGATTGTTTAAGTATTGAAGGGGTGGCAAGAGAAGTCGCACTACTGAATAATTTAGAATTTAAAGTGCCTGAAATAACACCTATTGCAGTGGAGCATCAGGAGACACTTGAGGTTAAAGTTAGCGTACCAGCAGCCTGCCCGCGTTATTTAGGGCGCTTAATTAAAGATGTTAATGTCAGTGCAGAAACACCCTTATGGATGCAAGAACGCCTACGTCGTTCAAGCTTAAGAAGTTTAGGGCCTGTTGTTGATGTAACAAACTATGTTCTGTTAGAAATGGGACAGCCCTTACATGCATTTGATGCCGCGAAATTATCGGGTGGGATTGAAGTTCGCTTAGCTCATGCTGATGAAGCAGTTAAGTTATTAAACGACCAGGAAATTAAAGTTAGCACAGAAACGCTAGTGATTGCAGACACTGAAAAAGCATTAGCTCTGGCGGGTATTATGGGCGGTAGTGAGTCTGCTGTATCAGATGGTACCCAGGATATATTTCTTGAATGTGCGTTTTTTAGCCCCAGTTTTATGATGGGTAAAGCGCGTCATTATGGACTACATACCGACTCCTCGCACCGATTTGAGCGCGGAGTTGATGCAGATATGCAAACCAGAGCTATTGAACGGGCAACGCAACTGATTGTTGAAATAGCAGGAGGCCGTGTTGGCGCTATTACTGCGGCCGTTGCTGAGCAGTATTTGCCACAGCGCTCGGCAGTGACTTTACGTCAGCAGAGAATTAAACGTATTTTAGGTGTTGCATTAGCTGAGGCTGAAGTCGAAGGTATTTTGCAGCGTCTAGGCATGACGATAGTAAAAGACGCAGAGGGTTGGCAAGTAACGCCGCCTAGCTTTCGCTTCGATATCGCAATAGAAGCTGATTTGATAGAAGAATTAGGGCGTGTCTATGGATATAACAATTTGCCGCAGAGCAGTTTGTTAATGCGCTCAGCATTAAGCCAGGCACCCGAAGCAGTTTTAGAAATAGACCAAATTAAAGACTTGTTGGTTGGGCGAGATTATCAAGAAGCGATTACCTATAGTTTTGTTGATGAAGAATTGCAAAAAACGCTCGTTCCTGATGATACCTATATCAAGTTACAAAATCCAATTTCATCAGAATTAGCCGTGATGCGCACCACGCTTTGGTGTGGCCTATTACAAGCCGCAGCCTATAATACTAAACGCCAGCATACACGAATACGATTATTTGAGGCGGGACAACGTTTTTTAGGCACACAGGTCATGCAGCAAGATAAAATGCTCGCGGGTGTCGTATTAGGGACAGTAAACCCAGAGCAATGGGGAGAAAAAGCACGTAAAGTTGATTTTTATGATATAAAATCAGATGTTGAAGCGATCTGTGCATTAACAGGGCATGAAATTCAGTTTGTAGCTGCAAAACATAGTGCATTACACCCAGGTCAAAGTGCAGAAATTAAAACGATACAAGGGCAATCGTTGGGCTGGATAGGCATGTTACATCCCACCTTGGAAAAACAGCTAGACTTTGATCATAATATATTTTTATTTGAATTGTCGCAAACTGTTTTGTTACAGCGTGAAGTGCCAAAATTTAGTAGTCTGTCAAAGCTTCCATCAGTACGCCGTGATTTAGCGTTGCTTGTTGCCGAAGAAACCACCTTTCAGTCAGTCAAACAGTGTATTAATAGCTGTCAGGAAGCATTGATTAAAGAGGTAAATGTATTTGATATATACCGTGGTCAAGGTGTTAAGCATGGATATAAGAGTATTGCTTTGGCATTAATTTTACAAAATGCAACAGAAACTCTCACAGATACCCAAATTGATGCTATAGTAAACAGAGTGTTAGACGCATTATCTAACAAATTAAATGCAAAATTAAGAGATTAAAGGAAATGGCATTAACAAAAGCAGATTTCGCTGAAAGATTGTTTGATGAATTAGGCTTAAATAAGCGTGAAGCGAAAGAAATGGTTGAACTTTTTTTCGAAGAAATTAAATCTTCACTCGAAAAAGGCGAACAAGTTAAAATTTCAGGTTTTGGGAAATTTGAATTAAGAGATAAAAATAGTCGTCCTGGAAGGAACCCTAAAACTGGGGAAGAAATCCCCATTACAGCACGCCGGGTAGTTACTTTTAGAACAGGTCAAAAATTAAAAGCACGAGTAGAAGCCTATGCTGGAGCCAAGTAATAATAACGAATTACCTGCGATACCTGCTAAACGCTATTTTGCGATTGGTGAGGTCAGTGAGTTATGCGCTGTAAAACCGCATGTTTTAAGATACTGGGAACAGGAATTTGAACAACTGGAACCCGTAAAGAGGCGAGGGAATAGACGCTATTATCAGCGTAATGATGTCATGTTAATTCGCCAGATTCGAACCTTGTTATATGAGCAGGGCTATACAATTGGTGGTGCCAGAGCACACCTGCAAAGCGATGATGCAAAAGATGATGCAGCGCGCACAAAGCAGGTTATACACCAAATGATTGGCGAACTGGAAGATATTTTAGAAATTTTAAAATAAAGTTTGCTAAGCAGGATAGTTCATTTATACTATTCTGTATCATTTATTGATGGCTAGTCATTCTAAAAAAAATCGTAACTACTCAGGCTATAATTTATTGAGTTGTAGCGATTTTGGCACTTTATTTGGGATGATAAAGGCAGACAAATAGGCATTTTTTAATTGTTCAGCTGCTTTTTATGCCACAAATACCCCTGCAGCCCAGAAAACAATGGCCTGAGTAGTTACAAAAAATCAAAAGTTCAATATGTCGGGGCGTAGCGCAGCTTGGTAGCGCACCATACTGGGGGTGTGGGGGTCGTGGGTTCGAATCCCGCCGTCCCGACCAATTGAATCAAAGGCTTATCATGTGAATGGTAGGCTTTTTTTATGCCTGAAATGGTTGTGGGTAAAATTCTGGGTAAAAATGCCTTTAGGGTAGGGTGGTTAAAATTCCTCTCTAATTTATCGGCACTCATTGCCACCAAAATATTTACACCTCGTTAGCGTGTACGTTTTTATTTGCCAGGCATAAAAAAAGCGATCAATTGACCGCCTGAAATTTTGTTATTTCCTGTTTCCAGAATACCACTAATTAACTAACCGTCATCATTTATCACTAAATCAAAAAGTTCCCTTTTTATAGCGTTCAGAAACTATCGGCTGTCGATCCATGATTTCATAAAAGGTGGTTTTGCCAATACCAAAATAATCAGTCATTTGCTCCACCGATAAAACCGCTGCTAAAGTTTCGACTTCTGTAATTTGTTGTGTGGTTAGTTTTTTTTCTTGGTCTACCCATTGTTTTTAAATCTTGCTACTTTTTTTAAATCCTTGGTAAAACCTTGGCATGAGATTGTTACTTTTTTTTGGCTCCCTTCATTTCCCAGTGGACAGTCTTGAAAAAACGCTTGCAAATGCATTTGATTTAAGCAAAAATCACGCCATCTTAAATATAGTAAGAG
>CAZLLL010000213.1:0-6011 GCA_964560255.1 uncultured Methylomonas sp. | reverse complement strand
GGACTAAAAATCATCACTTCGCTGGCGCTCCGTTTCCAAGATTTTCAGCGAATGATTTAAATATATTACTATGCCAAAACATCTATCAACAGAAACCGTTAGAATCAGTAAAGTTCAATAAAAATAAGAGACTGATAAATAACAAGTTTTTTATTTCAATGAGAATGTATGCCTTCTCAAATAACAGATTCCAGTGATGTCAGGATAGTCAGGTTTATCTTAGCTTTGAAAAAGATAGGCTTCACAACTTAAAAAATAATTACAATGGCTTCAACAGATTTTTTTTATTATAATTAATTACCATCTGAAATCCTAAAGAGCCACTTTTATTGTTTACTTATATAATACCTTCGCCAAACGTATAGGCTAAGTTGAAATAATGGTTTTTAAAATTGTAACCTATTGGTTTTATTAGAGTGAAAAAAATCATTTTAGAAAAATAAGGTCTAAAAACCAAATTGGCGAAGGTATTGGTAATTTGATCATTATTATTTCCTCTTCATTTATCTGTAAAATATAATCTTCACTCAATACATAAAGTAAGATATTGCTGAGCATATTGAAACAATCTTTGTCGTTAATAATATGCTTAGGAACGTGCACGAAATAAGCTGGGTAACTGGCGCAGCATTTTTATTTGTATTCAAGGCGTATAAATAGGAGCATAGCCAGCTACGTAACTATATTATACAACGCAGAAGACGGATAAAAAGACTAGCAAGATGGGTGGGTTATTTATTGCGAGTTACCCTAGTCTTTGGGGGTAGCCAGAATAACGGACTGAAGTCCGCTCTATACGTTATTTACAGTGTGGGTTTTTTCCTTGTGCGATAGCTTCTTTGCGCAACTTCAATGCCGTTGGCATTTGCTTTTGTAAATCCGTAATGCGGGTTTCATGAGAAGGGTGAGTAGACATAAATTCAGGTGGTGCCTGTCCGCCTGCTTTACCCATATTAATCCACAAAGTCACGCTTTCGCGTGGATCAAAGCCTGCTTTAGCCATTAAATCCAAACCGTAAATATCGGCTTCAGATTCATGCGATCGGCTAAAGGGCATAAGAATGCCATATTGTGCGCCTAGCCCTAAGGCACCGATACCGATTTTACCTAATTCTGATTGCGGGTTCAGTATTGACTGGGAAACAGATAACAATTGGTTCACAGCTGTTTTTTGGGAAACACGTTCATTTCCATGCTCTGCCAGAACATGAGCGACTTCATGCCCCAATACGGCAGCCAGTTGATGCTGATTTGTTGCAACAGCTAATAATCCAGTATGCACACCAATTTTTCGCCCTGGCAGCGCGAAAGCGTTGGCTGATGGTTCTTTAAAAACCACAACCTCCCAATCTCCACCGACTACATCGGTAATGGCTGTTGCTATGCAGCGTACATAAGCATTGATTTTTGAATCTCGCTCAATGGGCATATCTTTTTTCAGCGTAGTAAAGGATTGTGCGCCCATTTGCTCCATTTCACTATCGGAAATCAATAGTAGCTGGCTCCTTCCTGTCGGTGATGTTGCACAGCTGAGTAGCAGTGCCGATATTAAAATGACGATGAGTAATTTTATTGGCATAAAATTTCCATTATTGAGTAGTATTTGTCAAAGTATACCTGAGTTTAAGTAGCGTAATAGGGAATTATGATATAGTTTGTGAATCTTTGTGACCAGCTGATACATGTAGAGCGGACTTTAGTCCGCAAGCCTGGCTCCTGCATTAGCGGACTAAAGTCCGCTCTACCTGATCTATACACGCTAATGACCCCTAAAAAACCCAAAGGCACACGGAAAGGCTATACCACAGGCGCATGCTCAGCAGCGGCAGCCCGTGCTGCGACCATGGGGCTGTTGACCGGTAATGTGCCTGAACAAATAGAATCTTTATTGCCTAATGGTCAGCGAGTGATATTTGCTGTAGAGGAAGGCTGGGTTAATCAATACATTGCACATGCAGTGATTATTAAAGATGCAGGTGATGATCCCGACTGTACCCATGGAGCACATTTAACCGTCGATGTACGTTTATTAACGGATGCCGTAAACTGTGTGTATTTAAAAGGCGGAGAGGGTGTGGGTACCATTACCATGCGTGGCTTAGGCCTGGAGGTTGGCGGCCCTGCGATTAATCCGGTGCCACGCAAAAACATAGAAGAAAATATCCGTGAAGTTGCCACAAAGCTGTTGCAAGCACAGGGGCTGGAAGTCACTATTTCAGTGCCCGGCGGTCGGGATATGGCAAAGAAAACCTTGAATGATCGCTTAGGAATTATTAATGGTATTTCCATTTTGGGCACCACAGGGATTGTCCACCCTTATTCTACCGCCGCTTTTCGTGCCAGTGTTGTACAAGGCGTGGAAGTTGCGGCCAATCAGGGTCAGCACGCGGTGGTGCTAACCACAGGTGGGCGTACCGAGAAATTTACCATTCGGGAATTACCCGAATTGGATTCCGCCTGTTTTGTGCAAATGGGTGATTTTTTAGGGCCTGCACTGGATAGTGCACAAAAAGTAGGCATTCAGCAGATTATTATTGGTGGCATGGTGGGTAAATTAACTAAAATTGCCCAAGGTGAAGTCATTACCCATGCGCGACGAAACCCAGTGAATACTCAGTTATTAGCTGATATTGCGGCGCAAGTAGGGGCTGATGCTAAGGTCTGTGCAGAAATAGCCGCAGGAGAAACAGCCAGATTTGCAGGTGAATGTATGCATGAGTTAGGTTTAGGGGATGCATTTTATAAAGTATTATGTGCGCGTGTCGTGGCAACTCTTAAGGCTCGTTATCCTGGTTGCTTTAGCTACCGAATTTTAATGTGTGATTTTGATGGAGGAAAGTTAGTAGATTATGGCGAATAAATGTCAAATTATTGGTGTTTTAGATAACGGCCTAGATGGGCTATCCACTGCTGCATTAGAGGTGCTAAAGCAGGCCGAGGTGGTTATTGCTGCAACGCGGGTATTAACCCTCTTTGCGGCGACTATTAACGCGGCTGAAAGTAAGGATTTAACGGGGAATTTAGCTAAAGTGCCCGAGTGGATTAATGATGCACTGGCTGAGCAAAAAAAAGTACTTGTTTTAGCGACTGGTGATCCTTTATGTCATGGTATTGCCAGTTTTTTAACAAAAAAACTCGGTACGGATAAAGTACAAATACTGCCCAATGTATCCTCTATCCAGTTAGCTTTTTCCCGTATAGGCATTGCCTGGCAGGATGCTAAAATCTGTTCGGTACATTATAAAGATGCTGGAGAATGGCAAAAAGGAGCCGATGCTAAGCATGGCTTATACGCTTTATTACAGGATATTAACCAGCATAATAAACTGGCTATTTTAACCAGTCCTGAAAACAATCCCGCGCGTATTGCACGACTGTTAGCAATGGAAGATATGGCTGATTTATTTACCATGGTGATTGCAGAAGACTTATTATGTGCGCATGAAAAAATCTTTCAGGGTTTCAGTATCGCGAAATTAGCAGAGCAGTCATTTACCGGTAATGATGTGGTGATATTACTGCGCCGACACACAAAACCGCCTGAATTAGTTTTTGGTTACGCCGATGAATCTTTTAAGCAACGCAAACCAGACAAGGGCTTAATTACTAAACGTGAAGTACGTGCTGTTTCCTTGGCAAGAATGCAATTGACAACCGCCAGCATCGTCTGGGATATTGGTGCGGGCTCAGGTTCAGTGGGTATCGAAGCAGCAAAACTATGCTATCAGGGGCATGTCTATGCAGTCGAAAAAAATAGTGCTGATTTTGCTATTGCCAGTGAAAATGCAGCTGATTTCGCATTGCATAATTATACTTTAATTGAAAATAAAGCACCTGCCGGAATGGCTAGCTGGCCTGCTCCCAGTGCTGTATTTATTGGTGGGTCGGGAGGGGAGCTTGCTGAGCTGATTACCCTATGCCTGGAAAAGCTGCAAAATAATGGCTGGCTGGTAATGAACTTTGTGACCCTGGAGAACTTGAGTACTGCACTGGATACCTTAAAACGAAGTGCTGCGACTTGGGATATTACGCAATTACAGGCTTCACGCAGTCAACCCATTTTACATATGCATAGACTACGTGCGGAAAACGCTGTCTGGATAGTCAGTGCACAAAAAGGTGAGGTACTTTAATGGCCGCGACATTATATGGTGCCTCTTTAGGGCCAGGCGATCCGGGTTTAATTACGCGCAAAACGTGGGACTTATTACACGCTGATGCAGACTGGACGTATCCAGTGAGAAAAAAAAACGGCAATAGCTATGCCTTAAATATTGTCTTGGCTGCGGGGTTAATAGCACCTGATAATAGTACGCCACTTGTGTTTCCCATGACACATGACCGAGAGATTTTAGCCAAATACTGGCTACAGGCAGCACAACAAGTCCTTGAAAAATTACAGGCTGGGCGTGATGTGGTTTTTTTGGTAGAAGGTGATGCTTCAACCTACTCTACTTTTCAACATCTGGCTAAAACAGTGAGCGCACTGGATAGTACTGCTCAAATAGAAACCATAGCGGGAGTCAGTTCATTTAATGCTGCTGCTGCACGTGCAAAAATGCCATTAGCGGATACTGATGACACGATTGCTATCATACCTGCGGGCTATGGCATAGAAATGATAGAAAAAATGCTGTCTGATTTTGATACTTTAATATTATTAAAGGTTAAGCCCCTGCTTGATGATATACTGGCTTTATTAGAACGTAAGGATTTATTAACAAAGACCTGTTTTATTGAAAAAGCAGGTTCTAGTGAAGAGCGTATTGTTCATGATGTTCTAAGTTTAAAAGGCAGTAAAGTCAATTATCTATCATTGCTAATGATACATAATTCCCATAGAATAAGAGGAGAACTTATCCGCGGTTGCCGGAAAAAGTAATCATCTACCCTAAGGAATGGGAATCAAATAACGTGTGCATTCTGACTTGTCTTTTTGTTCGCCTTCTGCGTTGCGGAAACAGTTACGTAGCTAGCTATGCGCCTGTTACCGCGCCTTGAAGGCAAACAAAAATACTACGTCATAATTGCACAACTTATTCAATTCCCATTCCTAAGAACAAAAAAAGAGGAAAAAATTATGAATGGTACTCAGAAATTAATGGCTGCAGTGATAAGTGTATTTGTGATAGGCTTTTTAATGGTTGGCTCTAACAAAGAGCAAACGCCTGAACAACAAGAAGGGGCGGCAATGATTAGAGCTGTCACAGCAATGCAAGAAATGGCAAATAAAAAATGTCCATTAGCAGTAAAAAAACAGACAGGTGACCAGGTTTATTTTGCTACATCGACTGATACCGATAGGCAAACCTATGTTTCTTTAACCTGGGAGCAATCTAAAACTCAAGATAAATACAGTTTTGAAAAAGCTGAATGTGTTTTAAACTTGAGCCTAGGTGGTATTTCAAAATTAGTGATTGATGGTGAAAAAATTATTGATAAAAAAGTAAGATACTAATTTTATATTTTATTTAAAGAACAAATCTTGGCTACCAACTTAACAAGGGACAAACTATACGCGTAGGGTGGGCAATCTTTTCTGCCCACCATGCTCAAGCTTTAATGGTGGGCAGAAAAGATTGCCCACCCTACTTGTTTTTGTCCCTTGTTAAGTTGGTAGCCCAAATCTTTATCTTAGTAATGTGTATGAAATAAGCAGGGCAACTGTAGATGCGAATTCATTCGCACAATGCTGATAAGTCGGTGGTGACTTCTATTAGCTGTTAATGGAAGTTACTACCAAGAAATACCCGTTGATGATATAACCATTATTCATATTAAACAATTGGTTACATATTTTTCGCATTATGCATAGTCAATGGTAGTCACTACCGTTTTTTTCGATATTTTACGTTTTAAAAAACTGTAAAGTATTGAATTTAAACATACGCTACAATATAGAGTATGGGGCTTCGACAGCCTAGGGGAGATGGAAATAAATAATCATCCAATATTGCTCTGCGTTGTAGCAACCGTTACGTAGCCAGCTATGCGCCTGTTACTACGCCTTG
>CAZLLL010000212.1:0-6021 GCA_964560255.1 uncultured Methylomonas sp. | reverse complement strand
AACAGGCGCATAGCTGGCTACGTAACTGTTTGTGCAACACCGAAGACGGACAAAAGACAAGTCAGTCGCTCAACTTATTTCGTGCACGCTCCTAAGGAGGGGGACTGAACGGTTACCTTGTTGGGATTCGTGCCTCACCCACAACCTACAAATGATCTGAGGGTTTAAATGCTCAATTTATTCCTCGCCCATTCCTAATCATTTTATTGTAGAAACGGCCTTTCGCCGCGCAACAAACAAACTATTTTAATTCGTGGCCGAAGATCGCTCCTACAGATAGTCTGATTGTTATTTGTATATTAACAGGAGTTACTCTCTATGAAACATCCAAAAATTTTAACATTCACATTAACACTTATCTGCACCAGCATTATCGTTAATCCTGTCTCTGCTGCAGATTTCACCCGCAGTGAAGTCCAGCAACTATTAAAAAAAGCAAGTAAGAAAAATCCTGCCGACCTAAGGCGGAAAGATTTAAAAGGTGTAGACCTATCTAATCTAGACTTTCGCAACGCTGATTTATGGGGGGCCGATTTACGCGGAGCTAACTTAAGCCAAAGTAATTTATCAGGTCTGGTATTAGATTTAACAGTGATGGTTGGAGTCAATTTATCAGGTGCTGACCTGTCCAGAGTCAGTATTTTTGGCGTCAGTATGATGCGCTCGAACTTAAGTAACGTCAATTTTAGCGGTAGCCGTGTGATTGCTAATCTGGATAATTCCAATATGAGTAACGCAAACCTATCAAATGTACGCTGGGGCGCTGATATGAAAAACCAGCCTATGGGTTTAATGCGCGTTAATCTGAATAAAGTAAATTTAAGTAATGCCAATTTAAAAAATGCTGACCTGGGTCGTGCATCAATGCGTTTTGCTAATTTAAGCCATGCAAATTTACAAAATGCGGTCTTGCTTTCAGCCGAACTAGCAGCCGCTAATTTTACCGATGCTAATGTCAGCCAGGTTGATTTTACTGCAGCGAAATTAGCTGATTCCAACTTTACTAATGCCAATTTGACAGGGGCTAAATTTCATAAAGCGCAAGGGCTTAGTAGTGCACGAGGTTTAAAAGACAATAGCAGCAAAAATTCTGCACAATTTGATTAGCTCACAAGTAAAAACAGCGTATAGCTTAGGAACGTGGGCTACCAGCTTAAGACGGGACAAGCTAACATTTGTAGGGTGGGCAATCTTTTCTGCCCACCGAGGTTCAGCTTAATGGTAGGCAAAAAAAACTGCCCACCCTACTTATTTTGTAAAGGAGTTGTCCCGTATTAAGTTGGTAGCCGGAACGTGCACGAAATAAGTTGAGCAACTGACTTGTCTTTTTGTCCGTCTTGGGTGTTGTACAAACAGTTACGTAGCTGGCTACGTAACTGTTGCTACAACGCAGAAGACGGACAAAAAGACTAGCAATATTGGATGATTATTTGTTTCCATCTTCCTTATTTCGTGCCCATTCCTAAGTCATTTCAAACGACAATTTACCCACATCAATATCCTCAGGTAACTTTTCTATCACTAATGCGCGTCCTGCTTCAATGGGAGTCATAGATAAAATAACATCAGCAGAACCTAAGTAGCCCTCTCCTTTTTCCGGCCATTCTATAAAGCAGGTACTGTGCTGCTGTATATAATCAGTGATGCCTATCCATTCAAGTTCTTCTGGGTCAACTAAACGATATAAATCAAAATGAAAAATAAGCCGATTATTCAACTGGTATTCTTCGACGATATTGTAGGTTGGGCTTTTTACTGCGCCTGCATGGCCTGCTGCATGAATAAATCCACGCACTAAAGTCGTTTTTCCTGCACCTAAATCACCTAAAAGGAAAATGACACACTTTTCAGGAAGGAGCTGAAATAATTGTGCGCCAAAGGCCTCTGTTTCTGTTGCTGAATTTAATAAAAACTGCATAATTAGTTAACAACTTCCCGTATAAATTGTACTACGTCACTCGCACGAAGACCACGCTCTCCCCCCATGCTGATCGCTGCTTTATCCGCCGCCAGACCGTGTAAGTAAACACCGATGTTTGCTGCATCAACCAGTGAATACTTTTGCGCCAGTAAGCCACCCATCATGCCGGATAAAACATCACCCATGCCACCGCTGGCCATGCCGGGATTTCCAGTGGTATTAACAAACACTTGATCACCCGCACAAACCAGACTTCCTGCCCCTTTTAACACACAGACACCACCGTATTTTTTTTGCATAGAACGTACTGCGTTATATCTATCCTTTAATATATCAGTGGTAGAGCAGTGTAATAAACGGGCTGCTTCGCCTGGATGCGGTGTTAAAATCCAGTGTTCTGAATAACTCGGCGTTGCAGCCAATAAATTTAGAGCATCTGCATCTATAACTCGGGGCATATCCAGTGCGATGAGTGCTGGCCAAAGACTCTGTGCCCATTTACGTTGAGCCAAGCCGGGGCCTAACACCAGTACTGTTGCTTTATTACACAACTCGGATATATCAGACATATTTTCTAATGCATGCCCCATTAACTCAGGACTCACTAAATGAGCTTGCAATGCGTGCTCTTTGCGCGTAGCGACACTGACCAGGCCTGCGCCGCAATTTAATGCTGCTATTGCTGCCAAGTGGATGGCTCCGGCATATCCGTAATCCCCGCCAACCACCAGCACATGCCCGAAGCACCCTTTATGTGCACTTGCCTTGCGCCTAACTAATTTTGGTAGTGAGAGTACGCTTTCTTGACTAAAAAAAGTGTCAATAACCGACTTGGGCACTTCTAAATCGACAAACTTTAACTTTCCGCAATAATCCTGAGCCAACCCCGTAAACAAGCCTTTTTTTAATACAATAAAAGTAACCGTGAGTGTTGCACTAATTGCGCAACCCATAATATCGCCAGTATTGGCATTTAAACCTGATGGTATATCAACGGCTAATACCGGCGCATCCAGGCTATTTACATAAGCGATTGCCTCTGCAAACTTCCCTGACACAATACGATCCAGCCCTGTTCCTAGTAGCGCATCTACAATGAAGTCTGTTGTATTATTCAATTGCTGAATGTCTGACAAAATCACGCCATCCGCTTCAATAAACCTTTGTTTTGCCTGAGCCGCATCATTCTGTAACTTATCCACAGGGACTAAAGACACTAATTGAACGCTGTATCCGGCTGACAGAGCTAAAGTCGCAATTAAATAACCATCTCCTGCATTATTCCCTGAACCACAGACAACAATTAATCTTTTAGCCGCTGGATAGTGTTCTTGTATCGCTTTAAGGCAGGCTTCTGCTGCTTTAGTCATCAGCTGAAATCCAGTTATATCGGGTTGCTCTTGAGCCATTTTATCTATATCGCTGGCCTGTTGCGCAGAATACAGCTTAGTGGGTAGGTTTTGCATATTTATGATAATAAGTTGTAGCAGTGATAATATTATAAAGTGAATATCTCAGTGAATGAATTTTCTCGGCAAAAAAACTCAGGGGAATCACAAATAGGCTTTTAACGCGTGAAACGTAGAATATCAATTTGAGCTAATTGAATACACCTTGATATGAGGGGTAATTTGTTAGAATTTTGTTTTTCAAGTAAATCTGACAACATGGAACGTATCCAATAATTATGCCGTATGAGACGGTGCTTAAAGCACCTTGGGGCGAGGTAGCCGCGCAACCTGACCTCGTTTATCCCTTGGACTCGTTCGCTGAAAACTAGGGAAAATAGCCTTAGCGGAGTGATAGTTTTTAGTCCCTGATAGGGCGACAGGGTACAGGCCAAAATCAAGTTAATACAATAGCGCGGGAGGCAAGAATTGCATTCCGAATAGCCGTCCAGCCATTTGAGGTAGCCATGACGAAGCGGCTTTCTGGGTGGTGTGTCTTATTGACTGTGCATAATGATGATAATATATAACTTGTTGTTTAATAACATGATAATTATCAGGCTAACGGGTATTTCTTGGTAGTAACTTTCATTAACTGCTAATAGACGGCACCACCGCTTTCTGCGTAGTCGTGGCGGACGCAGCGCGTTCAGGGCATTTCCTAGTTGCTGCGTAGGTGAGAGAATGAAGGTGACAGGAGTCCCTGAATTTCGCGAAGCTGCATGGTGCTGCTTTTCTCTAATGTTGAAAATTTATCATATTATTCCAATTGACTTAAAAGACTGATTGCTGCATCTTTCTCGGCAAAACCCTGCTCAGAGTGAGTAATATTTTTTAGAATATCTATCGCCTGTTTAGTCTGTCCCTTTAAAACATAGGCATTTGCCAGGCGATACTGGATATCATTATTATCTGGTGCGAGCTTACTTGCTGCCTGGAAAATCTCTATACCTTTGTTCACGTCACCCTGTTTGATTAAAATAACAGCATAAGTATCTGCGATATCGGCAGATTTAGGTGATATTTGATAGGCTCTTTTGGCAAATTTCAGATCTTTAGGGTTGTTCTCCTGATGATAGATCCAGGCAAGGTTATTTAGTATCAACGCATTATTAGGTTGTTTGGCTAAAACTGCCTGGTAATGTTTTTTTGCCTTGTCGTTATTGTTTTGTTGCTGGTAAATATTACCAAGTTTAAAATGAGCGGTTAAATTTTGGGGGTCTTTTTGCAAAGCCTGCTTAAGAAAACGGATCGCATCTGCTTGCTTATTCTCAGTTGTCAGAAGGTCAATGATGATATTTAGGACTTTAGGCTCAGGTCTGATTTTGTGGCTTTTTTTGAAAGCAGCTAATGCAAGCTTCAATTTTTTTTCTGCCAAATAGATCTCGCCTTCTAAAGTTTCTGCCAAACCTGAATCAGGTGCTAGCTGTTTAACTTTTTTAGCAGCTCGCAGAGCTTCCTGATATAGTTTAAGCTGGGTAAGGATAATGGCTCTTTGAGTCTGAACCTGAATGCTTTGTGGCGCAATTGAGTTTACTTCGTCTAGTAATTTGAGAGATGGATGCTTCATGCCAGTTTGAGTAAACAATATTTTTGCCAGCAGTAAGCGATGACGAACATCTTGGCTTTCCTGTCTAATGAGCTGCTTTAAGGTGGAAATTGCTTGTTCTGGCTGATTGTTAAAAAACTGGGCACTAGCCAGCAGTGCAAGTGCAGAACTGTTTTTAGGGTACTGTTTTATAGTATTTTGAGCCACACTCAGTGCTTTATCAGCTTGCTTTTGCATAACATAAAAATCTGCTAACTTTTCAGCAACCATCAACTCTTGTTTAACATCTCCCCGTACCTTCTTTTGTGCTGTTAGTAGCAAGTCTTCAACATCTTGCAGTTTGTTTTTTTTATATGCGACTTCAGCTAGGAAGAAATAGGGATAAACTAGATAATTATTGATTGATAAAGCACTATTAGCATGTTTTTTTGCCTGAGATAACTTTCCCAATTTCAAGAAAATTTTAGCTATACCTAGTTGAGAGCTGATGTTTTTCGGGTTCAACTCAATGGCTTTCTGATAACTTTTAATGGCAAGGCTGAAGTTCTGTTTTGAAAGCTCTAGCGTCGCTCGTAAGTTATAGAAATGATCTTCATTTGGGAATTGTTTTAATAGGCTATCAATTTTGCTTTCTGCTGAGCTGAATTTCCTGTCTTTTAAAAGCTTGAGTACTTCAAGATAATCTTGTTTTTGTTGATTGTTATTTTTTTTTGGCAGAGAAGATTGGAGGCTATTAAAGGAACTATCGAGAGTATTTGATGTTGAGTTTAAGTCAGAAGGTAAAAATTTGTTTAACCGTTTATCAGACGAACCTGATGATGCTCCCATAGCCAAAGGACAGATAAAAAAAAGGCTGCTTATTAATGCTATTTGTTTGAATTTCATGGTTGTTTTATATTTGGTAAAATGAAACATTCTCAAGCTAAGGAATGTGCACAACGACACACTTGAGCAACTGACTTGTCTTTTTGTCCGTTTCAGTGCTGCACAAATAGTTACGCACCTGTTTGTCCGCCTGGAATACGAACAAAAATTCTGCATCAGTTACCCAACTTAGGGAGCTGGAAATAAATAATCGTCCAATATTGGGCAGGATTTTTGTT
>CAZLLL010000211.1:0-6025 GCA_964560255.1 uncultured Methylomonas sp. | reverse complement strand
AGAAAAGATTGCCCACCCTACAAATGATGGCTTGTCCCGTCTTAAGTTTGTAGCCGAAATGACAGAACAACAGATTATTACACTCTGTTCCTTCCTCCTTTGCGAGGTATCGTTATAGTTTGCATGGGGAAAACTAAAGTTAATTTACCTACTCTATTCAACATTGATTATTTATAAAAAATGCATTCATCAAAAAGTCCCTCAATTATACAGAGTATAAAAAAAGTGCTGTCTTATCCAATGAGAAACCCTTATATTTCAGTTATGAGGCCTCATCAGTGGACAAAAAATCTGCTTGTCTTTGCAGCCCCTTTATTTGACTTTAGCCTAGGGGGGCAAACTTTAGTAAATAGTGTGCTGGCATTTATTCTGTTTTGCCTTGCATCCAGCAGTTTCTATCTGATTAATGATATTATGGATGTAGAGGTAGACCGCCGCCATCCAGTGAAATGTAAACGCTCACTGGCAGCAGGATTGGTTTCAATTCCATTTGCGTGGACAATGGCTGTCATTTTTCTGAGTTCGGCTCTGATTCTTGGATGGCTTCAATCACCTGCGCTGGGTATTACTCTGCTTGTCTATGCACTATTACAGGTTGCCTACAACCTACAACTAAAACATGCTCCGATAGCTGACATCATTACAATAGCCTTGGGGTTTATTCTAAGAGCTTATGCTGGCGCTGCGGCAACCGATATTATCCCTTCTCCGTGGTTTCTACTTTGCACTGCAATGCTAGCTCTTTTTATTGCCATTGAAAAGCGTAAAGCAGAAGTGAGGTTAGTCGAACTGAATAAAGTGAAAAATACTCGTGTTGTCATCGGCCGTTATTCTACTGCTCTACTAACACGAATGGAGAGTACAGCAACTTCTGGCGCAGTTATCAGTTACGCCCTATGGAGTGCTGGGCCCATGCTTGGTGGAGCGACAACACCGTGGATGATGCTAACTCTTCCATTTGTTATCTACGGAATTTTTCGCTACCAGTTACTGAGTGATCCAGATGAAATTTCAAGAAGAAAAGGCAGTGTTTCTGATACAGGAGGAAGTACTGAGCGGCCTGAAGAGATGTTATTTACTGACTTGCCTATTATGCTAAATACTTTATGCTGGGCACTCACCAGTACAGTCATTCTTACTTTTACACAATAAATTATTATACTTCGTGTAGTTGAGGTTGCGAATGTCTTACAACAGCCAGGTCTTTACTGGTAGCTACATTGTTGAAACTTTTTTCTGGATTATTAGAACTAAGTTTTAGTGCATTATACTCATTAGGGAACTGGAAATAAATAATCGCCCAATATTGGGCAGGATTTTTGTTCGTATTCAAGGCGTAGTAATAGGCGCATAGCTGGCTACGTAACGGTTGCTACAACGCAGAAGACGGACAAAAAGACTCGCAATATTGGATGATTATTTGTTTCCATCTCCCTTATACCAGGCTTGGGTGAACCACAAAAATCAACACATTATTTGTTCGCACCAGCACCGGTGCGGAGTATAATATAGTCTTTATCAGAATACCCGAAATATAGCGGAACAAAAAACACTTTTACTACATATCACTAAAAAATTACAGGATTAAACCATGCAATTGCTGAGCTTAAAGGATTCAATTTCCCTTGATGTCAAGGACGCTAATGAACTTTATAAAAAACATCTTAACCCAGGTTTGTTGGAGATTTATACAATACTTGGGCTCAGTGAAATGGATATTGAGAGTGCTGAAGGTGCTGAAATCTATTTAAAAGATGGACGCACAATAGTCGATTTTTCTTCGTCTATTGGTGTGTTAGGGCTGGGGCATAATCATCCACGAATAATAGCTGCTGAACAACTTTGTCATGAAATGAAGTTAATAGATGCGATCAAAGTTGCACCGCATAAGCTACAAGCAGCATTGGCGTATAACTTGTGTGAAATGTTACCAGGTGACCTGGATTATGCATTTTTAACAGTTTCCGGTGCAGAAGCTGTTGAGGCCGCGATGAAAGTTTGTGAGCGTGTACAGGGCTCAGGAAAAACAAAATTTATTACAGCCACTGATTCATTTCATGGTAAAACACATGGCTCGCTATCAGTCACCACGGGCGGTGATTTTCAGCGAGGATTCATGATGGGGATACCTAAAGAGAATGTCGTAGAGGTATCCTATGGTCAAATAGAAGCTATCGAAGCCGCTATCCAGGCTAATTCAACGAAACACGGAAACTCTATCATTGCTATATTACTGGAACCCATCCAAGGGCAGGATATCGTTATGGCACCTCAGGGGTATCTTAAAGAGGTCGTAGAACTTTGCAAAAAACATAATATTCTTACCATCTTTGATGAAGTGAAGGTTGGAATGGGTCGATCAGGGACATTTTGTGCCTATCAAATAGAAGACGTTGTTCCCGATGTTGTCACTCTGTCTAAATCATTAGGTGGAGGTAAACGAGCGGTTGGCGCGATGATATGCTCGGAAAAAGTATTCAAGAAAGCCTATGGAAATAGGAATGATAGTTCGCTTCATACAACAACATTTGGTGGGCTAGGAGAGTCCTGCGCAGTTTCTATTGAAACCTTAAATATAATAGTAGAAGAAAAACTTATTGAAGGAGCAAAAGAAAAAGGTGAATACTTGAGTGCAAAGCTTCAAGAACTGCAGAAAAAATATCCTGGAGAAATAAAAGAGTTACGTGGCAGAGGGTTAATTCAGGGGGTCAAGTTTGCATTTAGTCGAAATACACTCAACCTTCTTGATACTGTTATGATGGTAAGTCTCGTGCGAGAATTATACAGACGCCATGATATTATTGCCCATTTTTCAGGATCTGACCCCACTATACTTCACATTATGCCTCCTTTAGTTGTCACTAAAAAACAACTGGATCAGTTCGTCAATGCGTTAGATAGTATTCTTTCAAGAGGTTTTGTTAGTATTGTCGGTGAATTTGTTAAAGATAATGTGTTGCAATTAGTTATGCCCAAAAAAGGCTCAAGCTGATATGTTAGATTGCTTGAATCGCAATATATTCATAAATTTTAACGAAGAAGAGTAAAGATAGCATGTCATTTAATCAGACTGAAACTGACTTATCAGGGTGGGGAAGATGGCCCGTTATCAAAACAGATATTGAACAGCCCGACACCCTCTCTTCTCTGCATAAGATAGTCGCAGAATTTCCGGAGGAAAAAAAATTACTAGCTAGAGGTAAAGGCCGAAGTTATGGCGATGCAGCGTTAAACCCTGCAGGGTGTACGCTTTTAACGACTAATTTGAACCGAGTTTTGGATTTTGATGACCAGTTAGGGGTATTACGTTGTGAAGCAGGGCTCACTTTGCAAAAAATAAATGAGCTGTTTATTCCCCAGGGCTGGTTTCCTATGGTCACGCCAGGTACTCAGTTTGTCACTATTGGTGGAGCTGTCGCTTTTGATGTACACGGTAAAAACCACCATATTGATAGTTCATTTTGCCGGTATGTTCACAGCTTTACGTTACTGACCGCTTCTGGAAGATACATGCTTTGTTCCAGAACAGAAAATAGCGACCTTTTTTGGGCGACAGTCGGTGGAATGGGTTTGACTGGCATCATAACCGAGGTTGAGTTTTCGCTGCGTCGTATTGAGACAGCTTATATTCGCTCTCATACCTTTAAAGCTAAAAATCTGGATGAAGCGTTTGCATTATTTGACCAGCATGATAGTCATTATCCGTACTCCGTAGCCTGGATAGACTGCCTGGCATCAGGTGATTCATTGGGACGAAGCATCGTTATGTTTGGTGATCATGCTGAACCCACTGACCTGACAGAGCAACAGAAAAAGAGTGCTTTGTCTATTCGTGAGAAGCATCGATTTACTATTCCTATTGATTTACCAGGCGGTATTCTAAATAGGTTTACTGTTGGCTCCTTTAATGCACTTTACTATCATAAGCACCTAGGTAAAGAACACAGTTCGATTATCGACTGGGATTCCTATTTTTACCCACTCGATTTTTTATGGGACTGGAATCGGCTATACGGAAAAAAAGGCTTTACCCAGTACCAGTTTGTTGTTCCATTAGAAAAAAGTCATACCGCTATTTCAAAAGTACTGGAAATTATCAGTAAAAAAGGCTGGGGGTCGTTTTTGTCAGTGCTGAAACGGCTTGGCGAACAAGATGGATGGCTTTCATTTCCATTTCCTGGTTACACCCTGGCCATTGACATGCCGATAAAACCTGGGTTATGGGAACTTCTGGATGAGCTGGATCAAGTGGTCATGGAGCATGGTGGGCGGGTATATCTCGCAAAGGATGTTCGATTAAGCCCAGATACCTTTAGAGCAATGTATCCGAAGTTTAATCGTTGGCTCAAAGTGAAGCGCGCTATAGATCCAGAGAACCGGTTTTCCTCTGCACTTGCAACACGCCTGAATTTGACAGACAAAGTATGACCGTTTCAGCAAAGAACAATGTAACGACCATTGCAGCATTTGATTTCGATGGCACATTAACCTATCATGATTCACTCTTTCCGTTTATTCGTATGGCGGTAGGGTTGCCACGGTTTTTGTGGGGTATAATTATTCTTAGTCCAGTGTTGTCTGGATATGCAGTCAAGATTATAAAAAAC
Source organism: uncultured Methylomonas sp. (assembly GCA_964560255.1). Lineage (GTDB taxonomy): Bacteria > Pseudomonadota > Gammaproteobacteria > Methylococcales > Methylomonadaceae > Methyloprofundus. The sequence continues at coordinate 1,418 of CAZLLL010000211.1, read as the reverse complement.
TCTGATGCCAAGCAGGCAGTGCTCAAACACTTTTTTGGGGGACTTGAGCACTCGGATTTCCAAGAATTAGGTCATAAATTTGCTACTCAAAAATTACCCTCTATGCTCAAACCAAAGGCAATGCAAAGACTCAGATGGCATCAACAACAAGGACATCAAGTAATCATTGTGAGTGCATCACTTGAGACCTATTTGCAGCCCTGGGCAGAAATGATGCAATGTGGTCAGGTCATTGGTTCGAAAATTGAAGTTGTAGATAATCATCTCACTGGCCATTTAAATGGAAAAAACTGCTATGGCTCAGAGAAGGTCGTTCGGCTTGAAAAACAGCTAGGTAAATTGAATAGTTATTATATGTATGCATATGGCGACTCTAAAGGAGACAGAGAATTACTCGCTTCTGCAGATAAAGCTTTTTTTAAAATATTTACAGACTTAGGCGATAAGAATAAATGAATGGTTTGCAAAAACATTGGGAAAGAGGACTGATTTGGTCTGTTATTATTGCTGTTATATTTTACGTAGGGGCTGTTTGGTGGAGTGGGACAGATGAATTTTTTGCGATATTAAAACGCTTACCCAGATGGCTAATACCTGCTTGTCTCGGCATTGTATTCTCTGGTTATTGTATGCGTTTTTATCGCTGGCATTGGTACTTGAAGCAATTGCGACATTCGGTACCCTTTATTAGCAGTTTTCGAATATATTTTGCCAGTTTAGCACTTTCGGCTTCACCCGGTAGAGCTGGAGAATCAATAAAGTCACTGTTTCTTAAAAGGCGTTTTGACATTCCATTTTCGCATACGATTGCAGGAATGATCAGCGAACGGTTTACCGATCTGCTGGCTGTCCTATTATTGATTAGTATGGGGGCTTTTACGGGTATTCATGCTAAATTGTCGATTGCGATTGTGACAAGCATTCTGTTGGTGATTATCTTAATAATGCAATATCCAGGATGGTTAAAACGGAATTTGCTTGCGCCTTTAAGAAGGTGGTCTAAAATCAAGCATTTGATCAGCTCTCTTGAGTCTATGATTGATCGCAGTAGCACCCTGCTTTGTTTTAGAATACTTATCGGTGGTGTACTTCTTGCTGTAATGTCCTGGGTACTCGAAGGCATTGCCCTCTTTTGGTTATTTCAACACTTAGGAGTGGATTCCATAACGATACTTCGAGCTATCATGATCCTTGCAGCATCAGATTTGATTGGAGCAATATCGTTTATGCCGGGCGGGATAGGAGGGGCTGAGGCTACTTTGGTTAGCCTATCAATTCTTTATGGTGCAGGGCAAGATGAAGCAATAGCAGCGACCTTTCTGATTCGTTTTATCACCCTCTGGTTTGGGGTGTGCCTTGGCATCATCTCTTTATTCTGGGAACAGAAAATTAAGAATTAAAATTGGCTACCAACTTAA
>CAZLLL010000210.1:0-6029 GCA_964560255.1 uncultured Methylomonas sp. | reverse complement strand
CTCGGTGGGCAGAAAAGATTGCCCACCCTACAAATGATGGCTTGTCCCCTCTTAAATTGGTAGCCGACTTGAGTAACTGGCGAAGGTAAATATAGCTGCTAAAAACTGACAATGATAAAACTGATTATTACCGGTGGCACGATAGATAAACTTTATAATGAACTAAATGGCGAGTTGTATTTCCTTGAATCACAAATCCAGACCATGTTAAAACAGTCTCGTTGTCGAGTACAACTTGATACCCAGCAACTCATGTTAAAAGACAGTCTAGAGATGAAAATCGCGGATAGAGCACTTATTAAACAGGCTTGTGTCGCTTCTGAAGCATCACAAATCATCATTACTCATGGTACTGATACAATGGTGGATACAGCAAAATATCTAGCCCCTCTAGCAAGTGAAAAAACCATTGTGCTGGTTGGCGCAATGATCCCGTATACAATAAACCAGTCAGATGCCTTGTTCAATCTTGGCTGTGCAGTCACTGCAGTGCAATTACTGTCGACTGGGATTTATATTACTATGAATGGTAGGATTTTTGACTGGAACAAGGTGTGTAAAGATAAACAAATTGGGGAATTTGTGGATTTGAGTAGGCTATAGATCAGCACTATCGCTGTAGGCAGGACAAATAATTTCAAAATATTATGCAATAGGGCTACAAGCCAATACCGCTTCCAGTTGATAGTTAAAGTTATGAAAAATATAAATATAGCGTGTAATTTTTTTTCCCCCTATTCTCTCATAAATGACTATAATTACTTACATTGAGCGGGTATGGTTTTATATTTTTCGATTAACTTTTAATTTTAAAACAAATGGTTATACTAAGTTTGTTAGGTTTCAATGACTTATATAGAGTAATTTAAAATCAATGTGTTACATGCAATTAAAAATTCCTTATTTCTAATGTTATATTTTTATTATTTATACGGTTTTCCATAACACTCTAATAATTAATGTATTTTTAATATAAAAAAACAGACAATAGACCCGCTCAATGTAAGTAGCATATAAATTTGTCCCGTTTTAAGTGGGTAGCCTCCAATAGCTTTAACGATTACTGTTTCGGAAATAGCTGAAGCTATTTTACTTCTGTTATATGTGCCACCTTAAGCTGGTAACCCTGAAAATCATAGATAAATATATTTATGATTATTCCGACTTGTCCAATAAAAATATTGTTGCATCTTCAGAGGATAATGGCTTGCTAAATAGGTAGCCTTGCCCAGTACTACAGCCATTTTTTAATAAGAACTCTTCTTGCTGTTTAGTTTCAATGCCTTCAGCAATGACTTTAAAATTAAAACTCTGAGCCATAGCAATAATTGCACAAGCAATAGCCGAGTCATTATTATCTTGTGGAATATTTGTTATAAAGCTACGATCAATTTTAATACGCCCAAGCGGAAATTTTTTCAAGTAGCTCATATTGGAATACCCCGTCCCAAAGTCATCCATTGAGATTTGTACGCCAAGCTTATCAAGTTTATGTAGATTCGTTAGTGTAACAGAATTATCATCCACAGAGAGGTTTTCAGTCACTTCAAGTTCCAGATATTCAGGAGAGAGCTGAGTGATTTCTAATAAGTTTTCTACTGACTGGCTAAGTTTATTATTTTCTAATTGTTTAACTGATACATTGATAGCCATTAATAGCTTTGGGTTAAAACTCTGCTGCCATACAAGTAGTTGTTTAACTGCCGTTTGTAATACCCATAGACCGATTGTAATGATAAGTTCACTTTCTTCCGCTATAGGGATAAATTCATGGGGATGAATAAGCCCTAAGTCTGGATGCTTCCAGCGTAGTAGAGCTTCAAAACCTTCAATTTTTTTGCTGATAATATTATATTGCGGCTGGTAATATAGGAGTAGTTGTTTTCTATTTAGTGCCTGACGTAACTCTCTTTCTATATAAGCACGGCGTTTTGCTTTTTCATTTAATTGACTAGAGTAATACTGATAATTATTTTTACCGAGTTCTTTAGCATGATACATGGCCATGTCTGCAGATTGTAATAGTGTGTCTGCTGTCAGCGCATCTTCTGGATAAATGGCTATTCCAATGCTGGCACCAATATAAGCATGAGTCAATTTCAGCGTGTATTTATGCGCTAATGCTTTTAGAATCTTTGCCGCAACTATAGGTGTGCTAACAATTAATTCTTCATGAGTGAGCTCTTCCAGAGTAATGATAAACTCGTCGCCACCGAACCTGGCCGCATTGTCCGATTCACGGGTGCAACTTTTTATATCATGGGCCACCTGAATTAATAGCTCATCACCCGCTTTATGACCAAAGCTATCATTAATTTCTTTGAAGCGATCTAAATCAATAAACAGTAAAGCAATACTTTTACGGCTTCTTTTGCTTTTTAGAATAGCCTGTTTTAGGCGTTCAGTAAACAGAGTACGATTTGGCAAATGTGTTAATGGGTCATAATGAGCCAGAAAATGAATATGTTGCTCTGCTTTTTTCGCTTGTGATAAATCGTTAAAAATTGAGATATAGTGGGTTAGTTTATTTTGGTCGTTTTTAATGGCGATGATAGTAATGCGCTCCGGATAAATTTCTCCATTTTTGCGGCGATTATAAATTTCTCCACTCCATTTTCCCTGAGTATGTATTTTTTGCCACATAGTTTGATAAAATTCATTACTTTGATTACCTGAACTAAGCATACCTGGGTCTTTACCGATAACATCTTCAATGCTGTAGCCTGTTAACTCAGTAAAAGCATGATTAATTTGGATGATTTTGTTGTCAGCATTAGAAAAAAGAATACCGTCAGGACTATGTTCAAAGACAGTTGCAGCAAGACTTAAAGTGCGTTCATTTTTGCTTAGCTTAGTTGAAGCGATTTTTAAACTTCTAAGGGTCAGGATGATACTGATAATAAGTAGCAGTGCCGCAAGATAAAAGCCTAGTCTAATGTTTGCCGCTTTATTTAAACTCGCTTGAAAACTTTTGTTATGTGCATCAAGTAAAGTGCGGGACTGTTTGTGAATGGTGGATTCGAGAATGCTGGCATATAATTCGTTTAACTGTTGTCGGTAGTTAACAATAACAAGTACGTGTTGTAAAAGTTGATCAAGATGGTGCTTAGTGAGAGTATTTAAATTTAAAATGGCTGGGTTATTTTCTATCTTTTTGATACTCTGCAGAAGGTCGAACTGATTAATTGTATCTGAACTGATATTGAATAAAAAAACTTTTTGCTCTAAGGTGTTTAATTGTCTACTTAGTTGAGCGGGGGGTTGAGGTTCATTTGTTAATAACTGATGTACAAGCTGTAAGCCTTTAGGAAAAAAAAGCAAAGAATTTCGATAAATCGCATGCTGGCTTTTAACGTCTTCAACTAGATTAGTCAATTTCAGAGTTGATTGGCTTAAATTAATGTCTGATTGAGTGTCTGCTTTAAGCTGCTCGGTGAGCTTGATTAAATGCTGTTTAAGCTGAGTAATGCGGTCATAATTAATATTTCCTTCTTCAACTAACAAAAAAATAGCTAAGCTTAACTGAGATGCCTGTTCATTAATACGGCTTATTAAATCTACTTTAGACTGGTAAGCTTTATTATCAGTTTGTGCCAGCAAGTACAAACTAGTGGCTATAGCGAGCAGAGTCAGGATAAGAAAAAGAGAAATTAACCTGTTAATTTTTTTCATAGCGGCTTGTTATTATATTGCCCCGTCAAAGTATGCAGAAATAGTACAATTTTTTTGATAACCATTTTATTTGAGCTGCGACCGAGTTGATAACGCATCATAATGTAAACTGCCTGTTCAAGGGTGCGGGCTGAACCATCATGAAAGTATGGCGCGGTGAGTGCTACATTTCTCAAGCTAGGTACTTTAAAGACATATTTATCTTTTTCGTTGTGGGTGATCAAAAAACGGCCTAAATCCGCGTCTGTTATATTGCCGCGTTGGGCGAAATAATCACCCATTACTCCAAACCTTTGGTATAGGTTACCTCCCACTGCAACCCCCTGATGACAAGAAATGCATCCATAGTGTTTAAACAGCTTATATCCTTCAAGCTCCTCATCTGTTAAAACGCCAGGCGTATTTTTTAGGTATAAATCAAAGCGGCTATCAGGCGTGAGTAAGCTTTCTTCAAAAACAATAATAGCGGTTTTAATATTGTTAATATTTAAGCCTGATTTAAAGATACTATTGAACTGTTCAACATAAAAAGAGTCTTGTTTTAATTTATCTAGAACTTCCGGCCATGAACTGTTCATTTCTATCGGGTTATTGATAGGACCGTCAATCTGCTTAAGTAAATTATCTGCGCGACCATTCCAGAATTGTCTAAAATTAAGTGAGCTATTAAATACACTGGGTGAGTTAATCAGGCCTTTACGACTATTCACACCTGTCGAAACAATTTGGCCATCCGCTCCGCCATGTTTTAGTGAATGGCAGCTGGCGCAAGAAACTTGATTATGTTGTGATAAACGTACATCATTAAATAAAAGCCGGCCTAACTCGACCTGCTGAGGAGAAGTGATGACAGGGTAGGGCACAGGTGTAATCGGCTCATTTATGAGTGGCTTTGCCCGCACAAAGCTATAGACAAGGCTTAGAAATAAAATCAATACTAATTTTGTCATATCGCTTTTAAAATAAGTGCATTTGATAGGAAATGCTACTTATTATATATTATGCGAGTAAATCGACTAATAATGATTGTAAATGCTGCTGCTGGCGTTGAATATCAAGTCTGTTAGCCAGAATAATTGATTTAAGTTCTGTTAAAGCAGTATTAAAATCATCATTTACCAGTAAGTAATCATACTCTGCATAGTGACTCATTTCTTTCACTGCTGCCTGCATACGCCGCTCTATCACTTGCGGGCTATCTTGTCCACGTCCTTGCAAACGTTGATTTAATATACGGGTTGAAGGTGGCAGGATAAAAATGCTAATGGTCTTAGGAAGCAAACGCCGGATTTGTTGGGCACCTTGCCAGTCTATTTCTAAAATAACATCTATCCCTTTATTAAGATTGTCTTCAACAGAGCTTTGTGCGGTACCGTAATAATTATCAAAAACTTGCGCATATTCAATAAAATCAGCATTCACAATCATTTCTTGAAATTTTTCGGTAGCTGTAAAAAAGTAATCAATACCCTCGGTTTCTCCTGAGCGTTGAGTGCGTGTCGTATGAGAAACGGATACCATTATCTTATCCAGAGTCGGGAGCAGCTTTTTAATTAAACTGGTCTTACCCGCACCCGATGGAGCAGAAATAATATACAGATTAGCTTGAGTCATATTGGTTCCTTATTCTATATTTTGAACTTGAATACGAAGTGATTAATTAAGGTATTGATTTTACCGTTTTTTTTAACTTCGACCAATAACCCCCTGGCAGAGTTGATGTTCGGCACTGACCCAGCATAGGCAGAAAACTATGTTTGAGGTGAAGTAGCCGACGTTAAGATCAACCTCTATTTTTAAGTAATAATAGGGTAACACAAATATATGGAAATAAAAGGGTCAGTGTTAATTAAATAAGCAAAATTATTTTATAAAATCAAGCCCTAACTTTAGGTATTCACCACATATTATGGAATATAATCAACACTGACCCCTTTATTTCGTTTTTCTGAAACTAAGAAAAATTACCCACATAGTATCTCCTTTGATGATTTGAATGAAATAAGACAACAAATTATTGAAGAACCTGCGCCAGATTATCAAAGCAGAATCGAAGGTCTTGAACAGGTACTAAGTAATCGCTCAAAAGTTATATAACATTTTTGATCCGTAAGTCCATGTATAATATGAATTCAACGCTAAAAAACTTTTGGCCATCTACTTAATAGTCCTTACAGTATTAGCCGATTTTCAGGTAGTGACTACCATTGACTGTGTATAATGCCGATAGCACATAACTAATTGTTTAACCTGATAATAATCATTACGTCAACGGACATTTCCTAGGTAGCCGTTCAGATTCCCCTATGTAGAATGGGGGTTGAGAAGCCTTTTTCTAATAAAACCTCTCCCTAACC
>CAZLLL010000209.1:0-6040 GCA_964560255.1 uncultured Methylomonas sp. | reverse complement strand
TGATTTTGAAAAAATAAGTATCTTTGTGTATCAATATGTTATGTTTTTAGAATTTGAAATTACCAGGGAATTTAAATAGGATATAGTTTTTTGAACAATCCTTCACGGAATATTATCCATGATACAAATGAAATTTACCTGAGAAACTATCGCACAAGCCCTTTTTATACGAGACAGAATATTCCCCTCGCCACATGGCAAATGTATATAATAACCGACAGAAATATAGCCAGGCAAATAGCAAAACTTACTTATGAAAATACCTAAAATCGGATTTATCAGCTTAGGCTGCCCCAAAGCATTGGTTGATAGTGAGCGTATATTAACTAAATTACGTTCCGAAGGGTATCAAGTCGCGCCAAATTATGAAGGTGCCGATATGGTTGTTGTTAATACCTGTGGCTTTATTGATGCGGCAGTTGAAGAATCACTGGATAGTATCGGTGAAGCAATTAGCGAAAATGGTAAAGTGATTGTCACTGGGTGTTTAGGTGCTCGCGCAGATGAAATTTTAGCACGCCACCCACAAGTGCTTGAAATTACCGGCGCACACGCTCTGGAAGAAGTCGTCAACGCAGTGCACAAACATCTTCCCCCTTTGCATGATCCTTTTACCAGCCTGGTTCCTCCACAGGGCATAAAATTAACCCCCAAACATTATGCCTATCTGAAAATATCAGAAGGATGTAACCATCGTTGTACTTTCTGCATTATTCCCTCTATGCGCGGGGATTTAGTTAGTCGCCCAGTTAATGATGTTTTACTAGAGGCCAGGCGTTTAGCCGATGCGGGTGTCAAAGAATTATTAGTCGTTTCACAAGATACCAGTGCCTATGGCCTGGATATCAAATATCAAGCGCATGACTGGCAGGGTCGAGAAGTACGCACACGCTTTTATGATTTGGCAGAAGCTTTGGGCGAATTGGGTATCTGGGTACGTATGCATTATGTCTACCCCTATCCACACGTGGATGAAGTCGTGCCTTTAATGGCTGCCGGAAAAATACTGCCCTATCTGGATATTCCGTTTCAACATGCAAATACTCGCATCTTAAAGTTAATGAAACGCCCTGCAGCAAAAGAAAATAATCTGCAACGCATTAAAGCCTGGCGCGCTGTTTGTCCTGATATTATCCTGCGCAGTACCTTTATTGTGGGTTTTCCGGGCGAGACAGAAGCAGAATTTCAAGAATTACTGGATTTCTTGACAGCAGCTCAATTAGATCGTGTAGGCTGTTTTGCCTATTCACCTGTAAAAGGTGCAGTAGCAAATGATTTACCTGATTCAATTCCAGAAGAAATCAAGAAAAATCGCCTGGCACTTTTTATGGCACATCAGGCTGAAATAAGTGCAGCGCGATTGCAGCAACGTGTCGGCAGAGTAGAGCAAGTATTAATTGATGAAGTGGTCGAAGAAGGAGCTGTTGCCAGAAGTAAAGCTGATGCCCCGGAAATTGATGGTCAGGTCTATATTGATGGTGCGTCACATTTAAAAGTAGGCGATCTGGTCATGGTGGAAATTGAAGAAGTTGATGAATATGATATGTGGGGGAAGCTATTGTAAATAATCTCAAAGACTGAAAAATTAGAAATATTAATACAGAAGATTTTGACCTGATTAATCTAAATGAACTGGATAATGATGGGGGGATCAGATGCTACCCTGCCTGAAATAATAATAACAAAATATCCTGTCTCAAGACCACCTTATTAGCAACCATGCTTAGCTCACTACACAAACAATTACTCAATAATTATCAGCAAGAGTTTCCTTTGTTGCCAAGGCCTTATCAATCTATTGCTGAAACTCTTGGTGTCACAGAAGAAGAAGTGCTGATGGCTTATCAGGAATTAGCTGAAAAAAAGTATATTAGCCGTATTGGCCCTATTATTCAGGCAAATCATATTGGAGTCAGCACTCTGGTCGCCATGGCAATTCCTACTGAGCAACTGGAAAAAGCGGCGAATATTATTAATCGCTTTACTGAGGTAAACCATAATTACCAACGTGAACACCGTTTTAATCTATGGTTTGTATTAATTGCCTCTGATAAGCAGCATTTACATAGCACAGTAACTAAAATAGAAGCACAAACTGGTTTTAAAACCATGCAGTTACCTCTTTTAAAAGACTATTTTATTAACCTTGGTTTTCAACTTGACTTAGAAGAATGTCCGCAGTAAGTACGCAGAAACTGATGATAGACCCAACTGACTTGCAATTAATAGTCACGATACAAGAAGGCTTACCTCTCTTATCGCGCCCTTATGCATTTATAGGTCAACAGCTGGGCATTAATGAAACCGAAGTGATTGAGCGTTTAAGCAGGCTAAAAAAGCAAGGTCTGATTAAACGTTTAGGTGTGATTGTTAAACATAGTCGCTTAGGGTATCAATCGAATGCGATGGTGGTTTTTGATATACCTAACGAACTGGTTGCACAAAAAGGCCAACAAATTAGCTTGCTGGATTATATTAATCTCTGTTATTTACGGCCTAGGCATGGAGAGCAATGGCCTTATAACTTATTTTGCATGATACATGGTAAATCACGCCAGCGGGTATTAGAACAAATAGAACAATTGATTGATAGTTGCGCAATGCAGAGCTATGCCTATGATATTTTATTTAGCCAGCGTTGTTTTAAGCAGCGTGGGGCGATTTATGCATCTCCCTAACTAGGTTAATGAGTTATCACAAGCTTGTTATTGCAGATAAACCCCATATTTTAAGAATTAGATTATTCTGTCATAGATCTGCCGTGTAGGAGCAGTCTTTAGCTGCGAAATAAAATATCTATTTCGAGGCTAAAGGCCGCTCCTATAACTGATATAGTTAAAAGTAGTGCGCTCTACTGACCACAGGTTTCATTACCAAATGAATCTTCATAACAGTTAATTAGCTTACCCGATCTATCCTTGTAGTTTGTATTGCCAAAAGAGTCAGTTCTACCCGTAAGGGTATTACCATTTTTATCGTACCAGGTTATATTACCATATGTATCTTTTCTTCCCCGAAGTGCGCCGGAACTATCCCTATAGGTCGTATTGCCAAAGGAGTCTTTTTCTTCTCTAATGGTATTCCTCTGATTATCTATCCACAGCACGTTACCTGAAAGATCTTTTCTCCCAAACCAGGATTTTCCATTGCTACCCTGGCAGGTTTTATTACCAAATGAATCTGTTTGACAATTCATAAATGGGTTTGCATTCACTATAAACAATAGGGATACCAAAAATGTAAATACCAAAAACTGAAATAGTTTCATTATTCTTCTCTTTTTTATGTGCTTAGGAATGGGAATTGAATAAGTTGTGCAATTATGACGCAGTATTTTTGTTTGCCTTCAAGGCGCGGTAACAGGCGCATAGCTAGCTACGTAACTGTTTCCGCAACGCAGAAGGCGAACAAAAAGACAAGTCAGAATGCACACGTTATTTGATTCCCATTCCTTAATAGAGTTACCAAGGAATTTAAACAGAATACGAAAGATACAATAAAGGGTCTAAGATTCACTTTTCATATCTGTACTATTAGAAAAAATGGGTAAGAATTCCCTTACTTTTAAGTAAAAATGAAAGATACCAATATTTATAGTGATTAAGTGCACATCCCTACTTAGACAATGTTAAAATTGAGTATATTACAGGTAATCGCTGACCAGCTGTCAACAAAAATTACGAACCCTCCGTGTTTTTACGAACAAACTAATTCCCCGAGGTTATGGAAAAATCATTAAAACAGGAAATTTAAAACTGTCGTAACATGTCATTTATTTATCGCCCTTTCGTACTTGCCTTGTTATCCATCAGTCTTTTTTTTACACTATGGTATGCTATTGCTGCCTATTTAAATACATCGACCTTACCTACTCCCTGGATAGTGCTAAATGTATTGATAGATGAAATCAGTACCGGGCAACTGCCTTTTCATTTAGGCAAAACAATGCAACGCTTACTGATTAGTTTCAGCATAGCCATGCTCTTAGGTTGTGCTATCGGCATACTCTTGGGAAGACATAAGCCATTAGATTACTTTTTTGATAACTGGTTAGTGATCTTTCTTAATATCCCTGCTCTGGTAACGATTATTTTATGCTATGTCTGGTTTGGACTGGTCGAATCAGCCGCTATTCTAGCCGTCGTGATTAACAAATTGCCGAATGTTATCGTCACTATTCGTGAAGGTACTCGTGCTCTGGATACCGAGCTATTAGATATGGCAAAGTGCTATCGCTTTAGTAAAAGTAAGACATTACGCCATGTTATCTGGCCACAATTACATCCTTTTGTGATGGCGGCAACACGTTCAGGTCTCGCTTTGATATGGAAAATTGTTCTGGTTGTGGAAATGTTGGGGCGTAGTGATGGTATGGGCTATCAATTACATTTATTTTTCCAGTTATTTGATGTTGCCAGTATATTAGCCTACACCATTGCTTTTGTAACACTGATCCAAGGGATTGAGTTATTAATACTTAAGCCGTTAGACAAACGGGCTCAGCGGTGGCGCAGATGAATGAGCTTGCTATTCAGATTAGCGACAAGTCTTATATCAATGCGGTCGATAAAACGACAAAACAGGTTATTAAAAATTTTCAATTAAATCTGGGCAATAGCGAGTTTGTCTGCCTGGTAGGCCCGTCAGGTTGTGGTAAAACCACTTTACTCAATATTCTGGCAGGGCTTGATACTCAGTTTACAGGCTCCATAGAGCTCAATCCACAGCACCTAAAACCCAAAGTTGGCTATGTATTTCAAAACCCGCGCTTACTACCCTGGCGCACTGTGATGGAAAATATTGAATTAGCCTCACAGGCAAAAGCTGAGACTCTGGATTTTTTATTAACAAGTATGGGGCTGGCAGCAGAAAAAGACAGTTACCCTGAGCATTTATCGCTCGGTATGAGTCGCCGAGTTTCAATTATTCGTGCCTTTGCGACTGACCCTGACTTATTGCTGATGGATGAGCCTTTCGTGTCCCTAGATCCTCCCACAGCACGGCAGGTACGACAATTATTAGTCACCTTATGGAATAAACGGCCGCATAAAGTCATCTATGTTACCCACGATTTACGCGAAGCAATTTCTTTAGCGGATCGTTTAGTTTTTCTAAATAGTGAACCAATGTCAGTGATCACCGAGGTTACAGTGACTATTCCTCGAAAAGATAGAGCATCGGAAGTCGCCATAGAACACTTTAGACAACAGTTATTTATTGATTATCCTGAAATAACTGAGTTATTATAGTGTTTCTCTTTGCCACTTTATTTTGACCCTATCAATGGAGTATGAGCTCATATGAAAACATCTTTTTTTATCGGCATTTTGACTGTCGCTATTACTTTAATCCCTAATATCAGCACTGCTAATAGCGATGATAATGACTACCCTGCAACTAATTTTCAACCAAAAATTATTTATCAGGATAAAGAGGCTATCGGTATACAAGGAGGGGAAAAACCTGCTTATGATCCTAAATACCCTGCAACCTACTTTCAGCCAAAAATTATTTTTCAGGACAAAACAGCCATCAAAACACTCGCCTCTGCAACAAGCCTGGGTGAAAAGTCAGTTTATGATCCCAAATATCCTGCCGCAAACTTTCAGCCTAAAGTGATTTATCCTTAAATAAGGGAGCTGGAAATAAATAATCGTCCAATATTGGGCAGGATTTTTGTTCGTATTCAAGGCGTAGTAACAGGCGCATAGCTGGCTACGTAACGGTTGCTACAACGCAGAAGACGGACAAAAAGACTCGCAATATTGGATGATTATTTGTTTCCATCTCCCTAAAGCATTTCTGAAAACATAAGATCCAATAATTTGAAATCACTGCCTTGCCATAAAGGACTGGCAGTGATAAATCAGAGTAACTTATCAGTTGCGAGTGAAACACGAACCTTAAAATTGATTACAAATTTAAGACGCGGCATACAGTGGATTCGTAGGGCGCGGCTTGAACCGCGCCCTACGGTTTTTCAACCGTCCTATTTTAAAGCCGTAGCTTTAAAATTTATTGTAATATATAGGGCTGATAC
>CAZLLL010000208.1:0-6046 GCA_964560255.1 uncultured Methylomonas sp. | reverse complement strand
AAGGCGAACAAAAAGACAAGTCAGAATGCACAAGTTATTTGATTCCCATTCCTAAAGTGCGCTCTACAGCATTTTTATTTTAAATAACGATTTATGGCTTCCAGGTCAGCAACAGTCAAAGTACTCGCTGCTTTTTTTAAGCGTATCCCATTGATTAGGTAGGCATAACGTGACTGCGCATACCTGATTTGTGCATTGGTATAATTTCTTGTGGTGGATAAGACATCGACCATCGTCCTTGTACCGACATCAAAACCGGCTTCAGTTGCTTCCAGTGCGCTTTTGCCCGAGTGTACAGCTGATTTTAGTGCCGCTACCTGGCTAATAGCCGAGATAACACCACGGTAAGAATCTTTTACTTCTTTTGTGACAGCCCGTTGTGTTGCAATTAAATTTTCTTTTGCTTCAATATATTGATATTCAGCCTGACGTGTTCTTGAATTGACTGCTCCACCCTCAAAAATCGGGATATTGAGCTGTATGCCGATGCTTTCTGTGTTACCACGTGCTGCAAGATTTCCAGTTGTGTCATTAAGGCCAAATTGTCCGACGATATCCAGCTGTGGGTAATGGCCGCTACGTTGCAAAGCAATGTTATCTTTAATAATTTCGGCTTCGCTTTGCGCTATTAATATGTTCAGGTTCTGGTTTCTGGCTTGTCTATTCCATTCTTCAATATCACTTGGATCGGGTTTTGGTAAGGGTAAGTTTTCGCCTAAAATGTTCAGTTCAGTTAAATGAGGGCCGATAATTTCCATTAACGATTCTTTGGCATCTGCCATTGCATTTTCTGCTGCTATGATATCAGACCTGCTTTGATCGTATCCCGCTTGTGATTCATAAACATCGGTAATCGCAATAAGCCCAACATCAAATCGTTGCTGTGCCTGATCTAGCTGTCTGGCGATGGTTTTATTTTCAGATAGAGCAAAAGTCAGGTCATCCTGAGCCGATAGAACAGCAAAATAAGCTTCTGTTGTTTTGAGGATTAAATTTTGCTGCTCTGACATATAGCTGGCATCAGCCTGGGCTATTTGCTTATCTGATTGCGATAGTTGCACCCACATATCCCAATGAAATATAGGCTGTACCAGGTTAATTGAAAATTGGCTATCCCAAAAATTATTCTGGCGTGATTGACCTGGAAATCTTTGATTAAAAATAGAATCCTGATATGACCAATTGTAGCCACTGGTAGCACCTGCACTTAGCGTTGGTAAGAGCCGCGCAATACTTTGATCTTTATTTTCACCTACAGCCATTTTATTCGCGAGGGACTGACGTAAAAAAGGATCATTTTGTAGCGCAAGAGCATAGGTTTCTAATAGATTTTGTGCCTGTAGAGATGTAGAAAATAAAAATATCAGTGAAATTGCTTTTTTGTCCATAATGCCTTCTTTAGCTAAACAAATAGTAACGATCAATTATAGAGGAATATCAAGCGTCTGTAAGTAATCTTTAATAAGATTTATGACTTGTTAGATTTAACGCCCAGGTAACATGCTCTCTGACCAGCTCAGAAGAATGATTAATTCTACTATTTAAAGCCTGTTGAATTGTTGCTGAATAAGGGGCATTACCCAGTGCAACTGCAATATTACGTAGCCATTGCTCATATCCTATGCGCCTGATTGCTGAGCCTTCTGTTCTCTGTAGAAACTCTGTTTCTGTCCAGTTAAATAGTTCAAGCAGGTGTTGTGCATTTAGATTATATCTAGGGCTAAAATCAGTTTCTTTGCTGATTCGGGCAAAACGGTTCCAGGGACAGATAAGCTGACAATCATCACATCCATAAATACGATTGCCCATTAAGGGTCTTAAGCTTTCGGGAATAGAACCTTTCAGTTCAATCGTCAGGTATGAAATACAGCGCCTTGCATCAACCTGATAAGGAGCAACAATGGCCTGGGTTGGACAAATATCAATACAAGCAGTGCACTGACCGCAATGGTTATGGCTGGGAGCATCACTTGTCAACGGGAGAGAGGTATAGATTTCACCTAAAAAAAACCAGGAGCCTGCTTTTTTATTAATGACATTGCTATGTTTGCCTATCCAGCCGAGGCCAGCTTTTTCGGCGATAGCTTTTTCAAGTACAGGTGCAGAATCAACAAAGGCTCGATAAGCAAAGGTGCCTGTTTCTTGTTCTATACGCTTAGCCAGTTTTTGTAAGCGTTTGCGTAAAACCTTATGGTAATCACGGCCAAGTGCATAGCGGGAAATAAAGGCTGCAACTGGGGTGTTCAGTGTTGTTTCTATTAGCTCATGAGTCTCCGGTAAATAATCCATACGTACTGAAATAATGCTGACGGTATCTTTTTGTAAAAGATTGGGACGGCTACGCTTTAAGCCATGCTTATGCATATAATCCATATCGGCATGATAGCCTTTTGCTAACCAATCGTTTAGGCGTTGTTCAGCTTGTTGTAAATCAGTATTACAAATTCCAAGCTGTTGAAATCCTAGTTCGTAGCCCCAGCGTTTAATTTTCTGGGTTAATTCCTTCATTGTATTATTCACTTTATAGATCCAGTGGGCTTAGATTGAAGTGGGGAGGGCTATTATTCACTTAATCAGGCGGGGTATTCCTCAGCGAGACGGAGTAAATACCCCGTCCAGCAACAGCAATTAAACCTAAACGAAGATGGCTTTTAATGGAGTGCAAAAACAAGTTTTTGCCTGATTTAAAACGTACAAAAACTTGTTTTTGTACTCCTTATTATTGCTTTAATAAGGCTTTCAGGTATTCCATCCGTTTCAAACGGTTTATGTATTGCGAGTTACTTTACTTGCAGAATATCGATCAATTGATTTTCAGTCAAAACTGGAATTCCCAATGCTTGCGCCTTTGTTAGCTTAGATCCTGAGGCTTCACCTGCAACAACATAATCTGTTTTTTTTGAGACGCTGCCCGATACTTTTGCGCCTAATGCCTGTAAAGCCTGTTTCGCTTCATTTCTATCCATCTGGGTTAAGGTTCCTGTTAGTACATAAGTTTTACCTGCAAGAGGTAAGGATTGCCTGACTTTTGCTGGCATATCAGGCCAATGAATACCTGCCGCCAAAAGTGCCTGGATAACTTCCTGATTATGCAACTGATGAAAAAATGCAACGATATGTTTGGCGACAATTTCACCCACGTCATCGACTTGCTCTAGCGCTTCAATATCCGCATTTTGTATTGCATTCAGAGTAAGAAAGTGCTCAGCCAGGTTTTTTGCCGTAGCATCACCGACTTCGCGTATGCCTAGTGCAAGTATAAATTTAGCAAGCGTCGTTTGTTTACATTTATCTATCGCATTGATCAGATTGTCTGCTTTTTTGGCCGCCATGCGCTCAAGTGGTATGAGCTGTTCGGCTTTTAAGGTAAATAAATCCGCCGGAGAATTTATTAATTGTTCGTCGACCAGTTGCTCTACCACTTTAACACCTAATCCATCTATGTTCATTGCTTTACGAGAAGCAAAGTACTTGATAGCCTCTTTGCGCTGAGCGGCACAATATAAGCCACCTGTGCAACGTGCAATAGCTTCACCTTCTATGCGCTCTATTTCAGCATCGCAGACAGGGCATAATACTGGAAATATGATGTCTCTAGATTGTGCAGTAGGAATTGCTTTGACGATTTGCGGAATGACATCTGCAGCTCGCCGGATAATCACGGTATTACCTATTTTTAACTCCAGGCGCTGGATTTCATCGGCATTATGCAGGCTTGCTCGACTGACAGTGACACCGCCGACAAAAACAGGGTCTAAAATGGCAACTGGGGTAATGGCTCCTGTTCTACCAACCTGAAATTCTATATTCAGCAGGCACGTCTGTTCTTCTTGAGCCGGAAATTTGTGTGCGGTCGCCCAGCGCGGTGCGCGCGCAATAAAGCCGAGCTGTTCCTGTAAAGCAATTGCATCTACTTTATAAACGATACCATCAATTTCATAGGGAAGGTCTGCACGATTTGCGAGGAGTTGTGTGTAGGCCGCAAGACACGCTTTTGCACCACGTGCAAGAGTAATTTCCTGAGTGATGGGTAGCCCCCATTGCTTTAATTGTTGCAGTCTCTGATAGTGGCTGCCTGCCAGATTACCCTGCTCTACGATGCCGATTCCGTAGCTATAAAAGGCAAGAGGCCTGAGTGCTGTGATATTAGAATCAAGTTGGCGCAGGCTCCCAGCGGCGGCGTTACGTGGATTAACAAATCCCTTGGTATCATTGGCAAGCGCCTGTTTATTAAAGGCATGAAAATCTGCGATGGGCATCACTACCTCGCCACGCACTTCGAGTCGTATTGGAATATTTTCACCTTGTAATGTATGAGGGATATTGCTAATGGTTTTAACATTATGCGTCACATCTTCGCCTACATTACCATCACCACGGGTGGCTGCCTGTATCAGCTCGCCTTGTGCATATAATAAACTAATCGCGAGCCCATCCAGTTTAGGTTCTACACAAAAACTGAGTTCTTCGGTGCTGTTAAGCCGATTGTTTATACGCTCAATAAATTCAGTAAGTTCTTCTGCAGAATAAACATTACCTAGAGATAGCATGGGTAATTCATGTTGAATCTTACTAAAGCTATCTAACACTGGCCCACCAACTGTCTGGCTGGGAGAATCAGAGCTGGCGTACTGCGGGTATTGTTGCTCTAATTTCCGCAATGATTTAATCAGTTTATCGTATTCTGCATCAGTGACAATGGGTTCATCCAGTGTATAATATTGGTAGTTATATGTCTGAATTGTCTGGCGTAATAAAGATATTTCTGTGGCAATTGACTGGGTCATGTGGTGTTTGCTGATGTTTTATTCACAAATTGCTAATATTACAGGAATTAAGGTTTCACTCGCTGAGAAAATATTTTGGAAAAAGATCTGATCACTGATTTAATGGTTTTACAAAGCCATTTAGGGGGCATGTTGGGTCGTATGGATTCCAATAGTACCACGTTACGACGCTTTCAAGTGTTTGAAATGGGTTTGCTTGAGCTGAATTCACTGGTCGATATGCTTGAATATGTTTTAAATGCACAAGATTTTTTTGATCTTGATTTCATTAGTTTTTGTCTGGTGGATACTAAAAATGAGTTAAAAAAATTTTTGCAAGAGGATGGTTTTGATTTGCAATCTAAACCTGAATTGATTATTTTTCATGATAAAGAGGTTATGCAATCTGCTTTTACTACCTCAAGAGACCCTTTTATTGGGAAATATAAAATTGAAAAATGGGCTCATTTCTTTGCTATTGATAAGTATAAGCCAGCAAGTATAAATATTATTCCCCTATTAAGAAAAGGGGAGTTTTTGGGTGCATTGTGTCTGGGAAGTTTTAACCCTGACCGC
The DNA here is from genome assembly GCA_964560255.1 of uncultured Methylomonas sp. Taxonomy (GTDB): domain Bacteria; phylum Pseudomonadota; class Gammaproteobacteria; order Methylococcales; family Methylomonadaceae; genus Methyloprofundus. The sequence goes on along the minus strand of CAZLLL010000208.1, from coordinate 704 downwards.
TTTGTGATTACAATGCCTACAAAGTTTATGGAGCATATGGCTTCTGTTCTGAGTGTGTGTTTAGAAAACCATCTGAATTATGAAGGCATGAAAAGCACTTGCTTAATTGATCCATTGACTGGCGTGAATAACCGCCGTTTTCTGGAACAACGCTTAAGCGAAGAGGTCGATCGGGCACAGCGTAATAATGAGGCATTATCCTGTTTTTTTCTGGATCTTGATAATTTTAAAATGATTAATGATACCTATGGTCATCAAGCAGGCGATGATGTATTAATGGCTGTGGCGAATGTTATTCGCGAACAGGTACGGAATAACGATGTATTAGCACGTTATGGTGGTGAGGAGTTTATTGCTTTACTACCAAATATTGAAGAATCCATGGCTGTTGATATTGCACAAAGAATAAGAAAAAAAGTGAAACAGTTAGTCGTCAATACACAGGGAATGTCTATTTCCGTGACTATTTCTATTGGTAGTGTCACGTATAAACCTGCTAAAGGATCTCATATCAAAGCGGATGAAATCGGTGTCGATATTATTAAGCAAGCTGATCTGGCCTTATACAAGGCAAAAAATGCTGGAAGAGATAGAGTGGTTTCTGCAGGCATTATTGCAAATAAATCAAGGGTATCATTTTAAGACGGGACAAGGGAGATGGAAACAAATAATCATCCAATATTGCGAGTCTTTTTGTCCGTCTT
>CAZLLL010000207.1:0-6066 GCA_964560255.1 uncultured Methylomonas sp. | reverse complement strand
TATCCAAAAAGAGAAATTTACTTTAACTCCTATGGTCAGGACTTCGACAGCCTAGTTCGTGCCTCACCCGCAACCTGCGTAGCTCGTCTCAGTTTATTGTTTTTAACTTTAGACGGGGTAAGTTTTCAATAGAATGTAATTTTGTCCTGCCTTAAGTGCCTAGCCAAAATAGCAGTAGCTATTTCACTTCAGTCATTATGCTTCACCTTAGGGAGATGGAAACAAATAATCATCCAATATTGGACGATTATTTATTTCCAGCTCCCTTATGCTAGTAGCCCTTAAACCCCCCTATTGAAAATAAAGAGTTTATGTCGCAATATGCAATGATCGGCCCGTTAGCGTTAATGCACTTTCATATATCGCTTCAGAAATGGTCGGGTGCGCATGAATCGTGCGTGCCAAATCTTCAGCCGTCGCGGAGAATTCCATTGCTAACACCGCTTCTGCAATAAGCTCAGACGCAAGCGTGCCAATAATATGGACACCTAAAATAATATCTGTATCCGCTTGCATAATCATTTTAACCATACCGTCTGTTGCGCCCATAATTTTGGAACGACTGGTCGCACTAAAAGGAAAGCAGGTGGTTTTGATATTTTCACCTATCGCCAGCAAGTCCTGTTCGGTCTGTCCCACCCAGGCAATTTCAGGGTCGGTATAGATAACATTGGGTATCGTATGATAATTAATCGGGGACTGTTGCCCTGCAATATGCTCAGCAACAAAAATACCTTCTTCGATACCTTTATGCGCTAACATGGGGCCCGAGAGTGTTAAGTCTCCAATTGCATAAACCCCAGGCAGGGTTGTACAGCAACTTTCATCAACATGTACAAAGCCTTCTTCATCCAGTAATAAATCTGCAGAAGCAGCGATTAACGTCTCTGTATTAGGCTTTCTACCAGATGCAACAACCAGTTTTTCAAAAAATATTTGATGTTGCCCTTCGGTATCTTCGTATTCAACACTGACTTGATTTTCTGCAATACTGGTCGAAGTAACGCGTGCGCCTAAGCGTATATCCAAACCCTGCTGACTATAAAGCCTAAATGCTTCATCGGATATTTCCTGATCAGCCATCGTCATAAAAGATTCTTGAGCTTCGAGCAGAACAACTGTTGTCCCTAATTTATTCCAGATGCCTGCTAGCTCTATACCGATTGCACCAGCCCCGATAATGCCCAAAGTTTTTGGGACACTTTGTAGATTGAGTGCCGTTTGAATATCAATGATAAACTCATTATCAATCTCGGCAAAGCTTAATTCTACAGAGCTAGAGCCAGCAGCAAGAATTATTTTATCTGCGCTTAGAGCACTGGGCAAGCCAGCACTTAATCCATCACTAAGAGGGGTGATTTCGATACGATTTGGGTTAATCAATTGAGCATGTGCATGAATTATTTTGACTTTGTTATCAATAAATATTTTTTCGATTTGCTGGTTTAAAGCTGCAACAATAGAGTCATTGCGCTGTTGCATACGCGGTATATCGATCTGAATATTGCTCGCGCTAATACCATGATCGGCAATACCGTGATTAAGTACATTAAATAATTTTGCAGACTCTAATAGCGCAACAGCAGAAATACAGCCTCCATTGATATAGTTACCACCAAAACGAAGTGAAGATTTTCCAGTATTCCAGTTATCAATACATGCAGTTTTTAGGCCTAATTGCGAGGCACGTGTGGCTGCAACGTATCCGGCTGGACCTGCACCGATAACAATCACATCAAAATCATGGCTTGTATGAGACATAAGTATGTCCTCCTACCTTAAATATTAAGCAATAAATGTGCTGGAGACTCCAGACCTTCTTTTATTGCTACAAGAAATTGTACCGCATCACGCCCATCCACCAGGCGGTGATCATATGATAAAGCAAGATACATTACAGGGCGAATAACAATTTCACCGTTTTCAACGACGGGGCGTTCAGTAATGGCATGCATCCCTAAAATTGCACACTGAGGTGGGTTAAGAATCGGGGTGGATAACATAGAACCAAAAATACCGCCATTGGTGATGGTAAACGTACCCCCATTGAGTTCTGCATAAGATAAGGTGCCTGCTTTGGATTTTGCACCGAAATCAACAATATTTTTTTCTATTCCTGCAAAATCAAGTTGATCTGCATCGCGTAATACTGGCACAACCAAGCCACGAGGCGAAGCAACAGCAATGCCTATATCATAATAACCATGATAAATAATATCTTCACCATCAATGGATGCATTGATAGCCGGAAAGCGTTTAAGTGCTTCGATGGAGGATTTAATAAAAAAGGACATAAAACCCAATTTAACCTCGTGTTTAACAATAAAGCGCTCCTGATATTGTTTACGCAGGTCTATCACACTTTGCATATTAACCTCATTAAAGGTGGTTAACATGGCTGCATTTTGTTGCGCCTGCAGTAAACGTTCTGCCACTTTTGCGCGCAAGCGTGTCATAGGCACACGCTGCTCAGGCCTTACGCCATTACCCCCATTTGCTTCGCTAACAGGGATTGATGTGACTATGTCTACTGGACTTTGAGAACTTGGCGCATTCACCAAGGCAGCTTCAGGCTTATTACTTTGATCTAGATAATCCTGCACATCGGCCTTAGTTAGACGACCGCCTTTGCCTGTTCCTGTAATCAGCCCTGGATCCAGATCATTCTCAAAGATAATACGACGTACAGCAGGGCTAAGTGGAATATCACTCACAGGTGTATCCTCAGCCTTTGATTCTGTCACAGGTTCTTGCGCGACTGCCTCAACATCCGTATTGATGATCGCCAGTAAATCCCCATTTTTTACAATACTACCATCTTGAGCCATAATTTCACCCATTACACCAGCAACTGGGGATGGAACCTCAAGGACGACTTTATCTGTTTCTAGATCAACCAGGTTGTCATCTTTCTGGATAGAATCACCTGGCTGCTTATGCCATGTAATTAAAGTCGCGTCTGCAACTGATTCAGGTAGTATGGGAACGCGTATTTCAATGCTCATGATATTTTCCTTGCAGAAGTCGTCTGGCCGAATAGTGCCATTTCTACCACTTCTTTTTGTTGTTCGATATGTTTAGCTAAACTTCCTACTGCTGGCGAGGCAGACGCAGGCCGACCACAATAAACCAGGTTTAAATGATCGGGTTTAAAATGGGTAAAATTATGTCGCGACTGGTACCAGGCTCCCTGATTTTGTGGTTCCTCCTGGCACCAGACGACTGTCTCTAAATTAGGATATTTTGCTATTTCTGCCGTATAGTTCTGACCGGGAAAGGGATAAAGTTGTTCAATACGAATAATTGCCACATTTCCAAGGTTATTTTGTGCCCGTGCTTCTAGCAAATCATAATAAACTTTACCTGAACAGGTGACTAAGCGAGTGATATTTTCGGTCTCTACGCTTGCATCCGTTTCGGAAATAATAGTCTGGAATTGACCATCCACTAAATCTTCCAGTGTGGATACTGCCGCTTTATGCCGTAATAAGCTTTTCGGAGACATCACAATAAGCGGCTTGCGGTAAGTTCTTATCACCTGCCTGCGTAACAAATGAAAAATCTGTGCTGGAGTAGAAGGAACACAAACTTGCATATTTTGGTCTGCACATAGTTGTAGATACCGCTCTAAGCGTGCAGAAGAATGCTCAGGGCCTTGTCCTTCAAGGCCATGAGGTAAGAGCATCACCAGACCTGATAAGCGTCCCCATTTACTTTCACCAGAACTTATAAACTGATCAATCAATACTTGCGCGCCATTTGCAAAATCACCAAATTGTGCCTCCCAAATGGTCAAAGTTTCTGGTACAGTTGAGCTGTATCCATATTCAAATCCTAAGACCCCTGCTTCTGACAGTATTGAGTCATAAACCTGAGCTTTGCCCTGTTTAATATCCAGATGTTTAATTGGAATATAGGGCTTTCCATCTAATTGATTATGTAGAATAATATGTCGATGGAAAAAAGTACCTCGCCCCACATCCTGTCCGACTAAACGGACGTTATATTGATCCATCAGCAGAGTAGCGTAAGCCATATTTTCAGCAAAGCCCCAGTCTATAGGCATCGCACCGGCGGCCATTTTGCGACGATTTTCCAGGATTTTAGTGACCCGTGCATGTAACTCAAATCCTGGCGGTAAGCGTTGCGACTGATTATTACAAAAACGGATACGCTCTAAAGGGACGCGTGTATCACAAGGCATATCCCATTGCTGCCCCACATACTTATCCCACAGTTTAGAATAGGAATAGCTGGATTCAATAATAGGACGCGAAACAGGTTTTCCTGCATCCAGTAAATCTTGATAGGCCTGCTCCATATCATCTACCTGTTGTTCGCTTAAAACCGCTTGCTTAATTAGTTTTGCTGCATACAGTTGACATGTAGTGTTTAAGGCATTGATTTTTTTGTACATCATCGGTTGCGTAGTCGACGGCTCATCTGCCTCATTATGACCACGACGGCGATAGCAAATCAAATCTATGACAACATCTTTATTAAATGTCGCACGATAATCCAAAGCCAGTTGCGTGACAAAAAGTACTGCTTCGGGATCATCACCATTCACATGAAACACAGGTGCCTGAATCATATTGGCAACGTCAGTACAATACAAAGTAGAGCGAGCATCAAAAGGGTCACTAGTCGTAAAACCTATTTGATTATTAATGACGATATGTATTGTGCCACCCGTTGCAAAAGCACGGGTCTGCGCCATATTTAAGGTTTCCATAACAATGCCTTGCCCAGCAAAAGCAGCATCACCATGAATAAGAATAGGAATAACCGTGTTAGAACCAATTTTCCCATATCTATCCTGCCGTGCTTTCACTGAGCCTTCCACCACGGGGTTAATAATTTCTAAATGAGAAGGGTTAAAAGCCATCGTCACATGAGTCGTATCGCCCTCTTCGGTCTGCATATCAGATGAAAACCCCATATGATATTTAACATCACCGGTAATGGCACCGCGATTCGTCGCTGCTGTCCCTTTAAATTCACTAAAAAGTTGCTCTGGGCTTTTGCCTAAAATATTAATCAGTACATTTAACCGCCCCCTGTGGGCCATACCGATAACCAGTTCTTTAGTTTTATATCGACCTGATCGCTGGATAATTTCATCCAGAATGGGGATAAGACACTCCCCTCCTTCCAGTGAGAAACGTTTCTGACCGACAAAATTACGATGCAGGTATTTTTCTATTCCTTCGGCTGCGGTAAGTTGCTCTAATAGCCAGGTTCTTTTCCTATTATCCAGATTCTCACCTGGTTTTGATCCTTCCAGACGGTTTTTAATCCAGCGCTTAATATCTGCATCAAATATATGCATATATTCGGTACCGATATTGCCGCAGTAAATTTCCTTAAGGGTGGCAATAATATCTTTTAACGGTAAGCGATCTACACCATACAATGTACCGGTATGAAATAAAGTCTCCATATCAGGCTCAGATAATCCATAATAATTTGGATCAAGATCTGGCACAGAGCGGTGAATTGTACCCAGCGGGTTATTGGTCGCCATTTCGTGACCATGCGCACGGTAATGATTAATCAGACGCGCGACAGAGGATTGTTTTTTGACACTTTCTTCGGTAAATCCCTGTAATTTAGCAATACGCGAAGAATTGGATAAAGCGAGCTGTGCAAAACGCTCAACCACAGGACTATGGGCAATATCGCGTTTGTCATGTTTACGGGGTAATTGTGAAAATTTTTCACGCCAGGATTGCTCAACCGAATCAGGGTCTTGCATAAATTGTTCATATAAATCTTCTATATAAGGCGCATTACTTCCATATAGAGCAGAGGTATCTTGAAAAAATTGAAGCAAGTCACTCATAAAAAAATCCAGTTTAGCGTATAGGTCATGAAATCTTTGGCTGTAAGCACTATGTTATCAAGAAAATGTAGATAGGTGAAAGTGTTAGTGCATAAAAAACGTATGCGTTTGGTAAACTAGCACTTTAAAACGAGACAGTTGAGCAACTGGCTTGTGCTTGAGCTCCAATAATTGATATAGTCTTCACCCATGAATAAACAGCTTATATTTCTTAAAAACCC
>CAZLLL010000206.1:0-6090 GCA_964560255.1 uncultured Methylomonas sp. | reverse complement strand
CAAACAAAAATACTGCGTCATAATTGCACAACTTATTCAATTCCCATTCCTTAGGAATGGGAATTGAATACAAATACTGCGCCAGTGTAGCGATGTGCCTAACTTATTCCGTACACATTCCTTAATTTAGTTGAATACTATAATTCTTAAGCTGAGAATAACAGGTTTGCTGATGACAATTGGAAATCAGCACAGTATAAAGTCCAGGCATTAAATCTAGAGTAAAAGCTTCATCTTTTGCTGTAAGTAATTGCTTATTGGCATCATAAACCGTAATATAAAAAGCCATATTTGAAAATTGACTGCTACCTGCAAAAGTAACCGATCCTTCGAGGTTCACCTCATAACTGTCTTTATCATGATCATCAAATAAAGTGCCGTTTATGGATAAGTTATTTTGCTGGTCACCTGATTCTAGCGGTGCTGTTATATCAATGATATTTTTATAATCTATAAAAACGTCATACTGGATATTTTCAGTCTTACCTGATTGATAGCGTATATTATTAATTGTTACTGTATACCATGTATCATATTGCCAGCTAGCCACTGTCCAGCTTAAATTATTAGGAATTCCTGAACCTTTTGTATCGCTATGTATATCTTCAATAAGCAGACCTTGGCCAGAGTCTTTCTGAGTCACTGTAATATCTATATCTGAAAAATAATTATTTTGATTAGCCCAAAATGAAGATTTGTCTTCGATAATAGTTAAACTCCATGGGGTTTTAAGGGTACTTATTTTATCGGAAAAAAATACATAAGGATAACGTAAATAGGGGAATGCAATAAAATCAGGTAGCTTCTTCTCATCTTTATCTAAACGAGTGGCAAATTCACCTACTTTAACTGCCGATGCTCCCAATACCTGACCATAACTTGTGGACTGCAGAAAGGGGTTTAATAAAGCCCGTCTATGGCCGACAGCAGCAATCGTAGAAATATTGTTTGCATCATCAATAAAGCTAATTATGTTATCCGCAGGGTCACTACTGCCCGTACCTATATGCAGGTTGCTGCTATTGCTGCCGTCATACCCCAGCTGACTATAACACAGAGAATCCTCTGGAGGAGTATGCGATAAAAAGTTATTTGCTCTTTGAATAAGAGCGGCTTGTTGCACTTCAATAGCATCATTATATTTATAAGTAACGATAGGAAGCTGGTGTAGTTGGCGTATTTCATTCAAGGTATTGAGTGATCTAAGCTGCGCTGCTTCACTCAGTGCTCCAGCAGAACAGCTGTCAATATCGGGGATTTGTGTATATAAAAAATCCTCGCCAGTAAAAGATTGCTCACTAATTTCTGTCGTCACAGTCCGCCAGAAATGGCGGTAATCCTCACCTTGATCCTGTATCAGTATAAACTCGATATTAGAATAATCACTGTATTGAAGATCGGCATCATAGGACTGTACCGCAACATAGAATGCTGCCTGTTGCCATAATGTAGCCGAAAATTCAGTTTTTGCATTCATATCAATAGTCGCTATTGAATCAGCACCTTGATAAGGGTACGTAGCATAGGAGAGGCGATATCCTGATGCATTTGCTACTGCTGACCACTGTAATGTGACTTGTAGCCCTTCATTGTTGACAATTAAATTTGGTGCGGGGAGTATTGCGTAAGAATTAAGTGATGCTAATAACAGAATTATTAGTAATGGCGCTTTATGCATAACTTCTCTACTTTTATTTGATGATACTTCGCGGCTTAAGGAACGTGCATGAAATAAGCTGGGCAACTAACTTGTCTTTTTGTCCGTCTTCGGTGTTGCACAATCAGTGACGTAGCTGGCTAGAGCTAAGTTTGTACGTCTTGAATACGAACAAAAATTCTGCGTCAGTTGCTTAAGGGAGATGGAAACAAATAATCATTCAATATTGCTGGTCTTTTTGTCCGTCTTCTGCGTTGTAGTAACCGTTACGTAGCCTGATATGCGCCGGTTACTACGCCTTGAAGGCAAACAAAAATCCTGCGCAATATGGGTAGGTTATTTATTGCGAGTTACCTTATTTCTAAGAGTAGCCTATTTTTTACAATCTTTAGCCTGATTAACCTACATTTTTAGAATAATGTAACCTTTATATTTTTTCCATTTGTTTTTACCCCATAGCCATTTTTGCCTTGTCGTTTAACCTCGTACATAGCTTCATCCGCTACTTTTACTAAATCATCAAATTCTTGCCCATGCTGGGGCGTATTTGCAATACCAATACTCACACCAATCTGTACGGATATTTGCTGATTAATACGTACTGGGTGGTGAATACTATAAATCAATTTTTTAGCAATTGAAAGCTGTGTATTCACAGATTGATTAAACATGATAATCAGAAATTCATCGCCGCCAAGGCGGCAAACTAAATCAGTAGAGCGAATGCAAGCGCGTATGCGCTCAGCTACATTAATGAGAACCTGATCACCGACATCATGTCCATAAATATCGTTTGCCTGTTTAAATTGATCAAGGTCTAATAAAAATAGACTTGCTTTGGAAGAACTGCCGTTCTGCATAAAGTGATTAAAATTATCTTTAATCGCATGTCTGCGCAGCAGTCCCGTCAATGAGTCATGTTCGGCTTCATATCGATTGGCTTGTTCACTAATAACCCGCTTGGAGACATCAAAGATGACACCTTCTATACGCGTTTTTCCTGAAGAGTCAATAACCTTTGATAAAACACAATGTACCCAGGTGGGGTCTTGTTGAGATCGCTGTAGAGAAAAGTCTTGTGCTTGTAACTGTTCCGACTGGAGAGCATTGTTGAGCATGATCTGAAATTGATCTTTTTCCTTCACCAGTAGCGATAAATAATCTCCTTCTTCTATGCACTGAGTCTGGTTATCAGCACAACCTAATATTTTAAACAAGGTTGAATTGTTGCTGATTAATTTGCCATTGATATCCAGTAAAAATAACCCGGCACTGCTTGATTCATAAATATGCCGAAGCTGCTGCTCCATGTATTGTATTGATTTTCTTTGTATTTGTTCCTGTTTTAGTTTTGAATCTCTGTTTTTTAATAAATCGTTAATATCGTTGATTAACCGCCCTAATTCATCATGGCTATGTTGTTTTAATGGCGCAATATAGTTTTTATCACCCGCTTTGATAGCATGTAAGGTATCTGAAACCATGCTTAAGGGTCGAGATATTTTAACCCGCACGATTCTCAACAAAATTAAAGTCGTTGCAGCGATCAGAAATATTGAATTGAAAGCACTCGAGTAAGCCGCATATCGCGCTTCTGCAAAGTTAAACTGTGTATCTGAAATAACAACCAGTCGCCCAACATTCTGCTGACTGGTAAAAGGGGAATATAGAGTGCGAATTTTTTGATTTGGCTCAAGTATTTGCGTGGTCTTTGCTTTTTCTGCTAATAACCCTTGATCACTGGATATACTCACTTTGTAAACGATATCATTACGTAACAAGCCATTGATGACATCATCGGCAATGATACGATCATGCGTGTAGGCGGCGATTGCTGCGGTACTTTCGACAGTATCCATGAGCTGAGTCAGTATGATACTCGTTTTATTTTTAGAGTGATAATATTCCGTAGTAAAAGAAAAAATAATAGTAATCACGGCTAAAAAAGCAGCAAAGAATAGAGTATATATGGATAATTGGTGGTGTAGTCGCTTCAGTGGCATTGATATAAAAGTAGTAAAGACAATCAAAAGATAAAGTCAAAACCAAATGACCAGACATTTATTTGACTGGGTGTCTGCTCTGTATCGAATTTTTGCCAGAGTTGGGTGCCATTTTGCCCTAACCAAAAATGGCTCCATTGTGCTTTTAAGGCGATATTAGGATATACATCCCAACGCATACCTAGTGATATTGATTTTTCATCAATTCCATTTTGATTAAGAAAGGCATCAAAGTTATCGTGAATCTCTTGAAAATCTTGACTAGGTAATATTGGGCTCGGAACATCTACATTGTATTGGAAAGTATAGGCAATGCCAAATAATGTATACAGGGTGACGTTTGAAAAACGCCTTCCCAGGCTAAAATATGCGCTGGTTAAAGAAGGGAATAAAGGGGTGTCTGTATGCAAATAACTTGCCTCTATTTGTGCTAGCCAGAGCCCATTGTCATATGCACCACCGACAGAAAAAAAATGCATATTGGTATCTTTGCTGGTTAAAAGGGGGATTATCTTATTGATACCAGGCAAAGCAGAGTTGACCAAAGGGGTATTAAGTAGTGTAGAAGCTTGATTAAACTCTAGTGTATCGTTAAGCGGGTGCAGAAAAACATAGCTGATTTTTGTCCGCCAATCACTGTATTCATATGTCAGATTTCCTCCCGCTAATGGATAATTAAAATCAAAAAGTTCATTACCCGGATTAGAAATTAATTGATTAAACGAATAACCAGCAAACACTTTTAGCGTTAAATAACCCTTATTGATAGTATAGTGCTGACTGATGTCAAAACCATCAAAATGATAAATAGGGATAGTGCCATAAAATTCATGAGGAGGGCGCATCCATGGATAGGCATAACTGACATTGCGATAATCTGAGGATAGAAAGACATCGGTTCCGATGCGCCCTACCCTGATATCAATATCATTGCGTGGATGCCAGCGTAAAAAGGCCCACTCCAGATTTTGTTCAAAAAAATCTCCTGCATGGTCGCGGGCAACCCACTGTAAAGTCATGTGCAATGCCTGATTAAAGCTCACATCAACCTGTATACCCAACCGTGAGTCCGGTGTGACACCCCAGGAACTTTTAATACTATGGGCTTGTGATCTGTCACGATAAAAACCTAGGGTACTGGTATCTGTTCCTACAATGGATAAAGAGCCAAAACCCTTTATAGACCATTGCGGAGACAAGTCATTCGCTCTCAGAGTATTTGATAATAGTAGAAAGTAAGGAATGATTCTGACAAGAGCAAGCGGTACAATCTTGATATAAATCTTTATTTTTTTTATGATGGAGGCCATATGAAACCTTACTGTCTTCTTTGTTCAGTCGCGCCTAAATGACATTAGGTAACTCGCTATGCGCCTGTTTGTGCATCTTGAATACGAACAAAAATCCTGCCCAATACTGGACGATTATTTATTTCCAGCTCCCTTAGTATTAGTTCTGACACCACATTATTGCAGAATTAATAAAATATGTATCATCTTTTTATCAGCATTTTCTTTATCTATATAAGCAATCGCGTCCTTATTTTCCTGCACCATTTTTATAATACTCTGGTCATCGGGCAGTCTGGATGGCGGTAAGGTTTGCCCGCTAAACATCAGTCGTGCCCAGTAGGCATTTATTTGCGCAATAGGTCGATTAGTCAACTTCTGATAAAATTCAGCGCGTAAATTCAGCTGGTCAAACGGTACTGCAAAGGTATTATCCGGAAATGTGCGGGTGCGTCCCATAAATATATCCTGAACCTGTAATTTTGTCAGCTGTAATTGTTTTTTTTGTATATTACCGATAATGGCAATTTCAGCAACGGCATAGCCTGATAACAATAGAAAAATACAGATAATATATTTTTTCATTGTTCTTAAAAAACAAAATCCAGGCCCAGAGACCAGACATTGACTTTATTGGATGTTTTTCCCTGAGAAAGTGTTTCCCATTGCTGTATGCCATTTTTATTGCCTAACCAATAATGATTCCACTGTGCTTTAAACGCAATATTGGCATAAAAATCCCAACGAAAACCGATAGATATCGATTGTTCATCCGTTTCATTTTGAGTCACAAAAGTTTCTAGAACCTGATTGAACTGCTTTAATTGAGAGGCTGGAATATTAGAGCCTGAAATATTTGCCTTATCTTGCAGAGTATGAACAACAGCGTATACAGTATAAAAGGTTAATTGTTCAAAACGCCGCCCAACACTAAGATAAGCACTGGCCTGAGAAGGAAAAAAAAGTGAGCTATTAGCCACATAGGCTGCTTCTGCCTGAATGACCCAGACACCGTCATCATAAGCACTACCGATTGAAGTAAAGTGTGTATAAGTATTGACAGTTGTTAATTCTGGAATTGTCTTTCTTATGTAGGATAAATTAGTTGCAGGTAAGGGAGTATTAAGGGTGTTTATAAAAC
>CAZLLL010000205.1:0-6094 GCA_964560255.1 uncultured Methylomonas sp. | reverse complement strand
TAAGATATTAATGATCTCGTTGAATGATATACAAAGATAAATCGCGCAACAAATCAGCTTCCGTACCAAAATCTGCCAGGCTTTCAACTGCCTGTTCATGCAAATCCTGTGCTTTGCGTTTTGCCCCTTCTAATCCTAGTAAAGCTGGATAAGTAGGTTTGTCATTCTCCTGATCTTTACCCTGAGTTTTACCCAAGGTCGCGGTATCGCTTTCTTCATCTAAAATATCATCTTTAACCTGAAATGAAAGTCCGATGCATTTTGCATAATGATCCAGTTTAGCTGCGATTGCAGGCTCCAGATCCGGTAGCGATAAACTGGCAAACTGTACACTGACACGAATTAACGCGCCCGTTTTATGGATATGCATATTTTCCAGTTCAGGTAGTGTCAGTTTTTTACCGACTGATTCCAGGTCAATTGCCTGTCCTCCGACCATGCCTTGAGATCCACTGGCTTTTGTCAAAGCTGTAATCATATTAATACGTACTGCAGCGCAGGCATTCATACTACTATCTTCTGCCAGAATCTGGAATGCCAGTGTTTGTAAGGCATCACCGGCTAATATAGCCGTTGCTTCATTGTAAACAACATGCGAAGTGGCTTTGCCTCGGCGTAAATCATCATCATCCATCGCGGGTAAATCATCATGAATCAATGAATATACGTGAATCATTTCAATAGCACAGGCAGGGCCATCTAGAACCTCTGGTGCAATACCTAATGCTTTTCCTGCGCTATAAGTTAGCATAGGTCGCATTCGCTTACCACCATCAAGCGTACTATAACGCATCGCATCATGCAGTCTTTTAGGCAAAACAGTATTCACCGGCAAACGCAATTCCAGAGCCTTTTCTACACGTTGCTGGCTAGTGACTAAATATTCTTTCAGGGCGTTACTCATCGCTAAATGACTCCAAAGTGTGTTGACCGTTTTTTTCTAGTAAAATTTGTACTTTCTGTTCCGCTTCCTGTAACGCTTTTTGACAAGTCCGTGTTAATTTTACACCCTGCTCAAATGATTTTAACGATTCTTCCAGAGAAATATCACCTTGCTCTAATTGCTCCACTATCTCTTCTAATCCCTTGAGAGAATCTTCAAATAAAGTGCTACTTTTCTTTCTTGGCATGTCGATAAAAATAATTTGTAGTGATAGGATAGTTTAATTGGCCTATTATATATGAAAAAACATCAGAGTAATTAACTAGAAAAATGAGTAATACCTATAATGCAGCGGCGATTGAAGTTTTAAGTGGCTTGGATCCAGTCCGCAAACGCCCAGGGATGTATACCGACACCACCCGACCTAATCACCTGGTTCAGGAGGTCGTTGATAACAGTGTGGATGAAGCCGTGGCGGGCCATGCATCTAGCATCGAAGTCGTGTTATTTAAAGATGGCAGTGTCAAGGTGCAAGATGATGGCCGTGGAATGCCCGTTGATATGCATCCTGAGCAAAATATGCCGGGCGTAGAAGTGATACTGACTCAGTTACATGCCGGAGGGAAATTTTCCAATAAAAACTATCAGTTTTCGGGTGGATTACATGGTGTAGGGGTTTCGGTTGTCAATGCTTTATCAAAACAGCTCAACATAGAAATCAAACGCAATGGCAAAATTTACCAAATGCAATTTGCCAATGGCGAAAAGCAGACTGAGCTAAGTGAAGCGGGGAGTGTTGGTAAATTAAATACCGGTACGATGGTACACTTTTTACCCGATGCCAGTTATTTTGATTCGAATAAAATTTCTGTTATCAAATTAAAACATGTTTTAAGAGCAAAAGCAGTGCTCTGTGCAGGATTAAAAATACACTTATTAGTGGAGCAAACGGAAGAAACATGGGAATGGCAGTATCAAAATGGCCTGGAAGAATATTTACTTGATCGTGTGGGTAATGTCGAGTTTTATCCTGATGAACCGTTTATGGGCAAAGTGACAGCCGAACATGAGGCCGTTGATTGGGGTATCGTCTGGACAGCAGATTCTTTACCCGAAAATATTACCGAAAGTTATGTAAATCTGGTGCCGACTACTCAAGGTGGAACCCATGTAAATGGTTTACGTGCGGGTTTAACCGAGGCGATGCGTGAGTTTTGTGAGATTCGAAACCTATTACCTCGTGGTGTTAAAATCACGCCGGAAGATGTCTGGGAACATTGCCACTATGTACTCTCGGTTAAACTGGAAGACCCGCAATTTTCAGGACAGACTAAAGAACGCTTAAGTTCTCGTGAGTGCGTAGCCTTTGTTTCCGGTGTTGCTAAAGATACCTTTAGTTTATGGCTCAACCAGCATCCCACTGAGGGTGAAAAAATTGCTGAAGTAATTATACTCAGCGCGCAAAAACGTTTAAAATCTGCTAAAAAAGTTATTCGAAAAAAGATTTCCGCAGGTCCGCAATTACCCGGTAAATTAGCCGATTGTGCTTCTCAGGATATTTCCCGCAGTGAACTTTTCCTGGTTGAGGGTGACTCAGCGGGTGGCTCAGCTAAACAGGCACGCGAGCGTGAATTTCAAGCCATCATGCCACTGCGAGGTAAGATTTTAAATACCTGGGAAGTGGACTCGGCTCAGGTGATGGCTTCTCAGGAAGTCCATGATATTGCTGTTGCCTTAGGCATTGAACCGGGTTCGGATGATTTAAAAAATCTGCGCTATGGTAAGGTGTGCATACTTGCAGATGCTGACTCGGATGGTTTACATATCGCTACCTTGATTTGTGCCTTGTTTTATAAACATTTTCAAAGTCTTGTGCAGGCAGGCCATGTTTTTGTTGCCATGCCCCCGCTGTATCGTATTGATGTCGGTAAACAGGTATTTTATGCTCTGGATGAATCAGAGAGACAAGGGCATTTAGATCGCATCAAAGCAGAAAAAATAAAAGGCAAAGTGAATATACAGCGCTTTAAAGGACTCGGTGAAATGAATCCTTCTCAGTTGCGAGTGACAACAATGAGTCCTGATACGCGCCGTTTAGTACAGTTGACGATTGAAGCTGAGGATGATACGCATGAACAAATGGATTTATTATTAGCCAAGAAGCGCTCTCAAGATAGAAAAACCTGGCTGGAAACCAAGGGAAATTTAGCGGAAGTTTAGGTAACTCGCAACAAAAAAAACACCCATCTTGCTGGTCTTTTTTTCCGTCTTCTGTGTTGTAAAAATAGTCACGTAGCCTGTTATGCGCCTATTTTACGACTTGAAGACAAACAAAAATCCTGCGCAATATGGGTAGTTTATTTATTAAGCGTTACCTTAGTCTTTCTTTAAAGACAATAAATTAAGACGAGATGCGTAGGTTGCGGGTGAGGTACGAACCCCAACAACTATGGATGTGTGTTTTGTTGGGGTTCGTACCTTACCCGCAACGTTTTTATACTCGTAGGGCGTGGCTTCATCCCGCCTCTTAAATGCCCTTTTGGGTTATACCATCCCCCAAAAACTAATCATGAAGAGCATGAAGAAAAAAGTTAGCTCTTTTCATGGTAGAAAGAATTTTCAACTGAGTCTAGATTTATAGGTATTTGATACCTAAGGAACGTGCACGAAATAACTTGAGCAACTGACTTGTCTTTTTGTCCGTCTTCAGTGTTGCACAAGCAGTTACGTAGCCTGCTATGCGCCTGATTTTTCGCCTTGAATACGAACAAAAATACTGCGCCAGTTGCTCAACTTATTCCGTGCCCATTCCTAAGTATATTAGCCCAATTCACTACTATTCATATATTTAAGTAAAACATCATGCCAAGTTTAAAAATCATCTACACTGAAACTGATGAAGCTCCTGCTTTAGCAACTTATTCATTTTTACCTATTGTCCAGGCTTACACACGGGCCGCGGGTATTGACGTTGAAACGCGCGATATTTCTCTAGCAAGCCGAATCATTGCAAATTTTCCCGATAATCTCCGCGATGAGCAAAAGCAAAGTGATGCACTGGCAGAACTTGGCTTACTGGCGCAAACACCCGCTGCCAATATTATAAAATTACCTAATATCAGCGCATCAATTCCTCAGTTACTGGCTGCTATCAAGGAATTGCAGGGATTAGGCTACGCTATTCCTGATTATCCTGAAAATCCCGGGAGTGATACCGAGCAACGCATTAAAACAGCTTATGCCAAAGTATTAGGCAGTGCGGTCAATCCTGTTTTGCGCGAAGGTAATTCTGATCGACGTGTCGCGGATCCGGTTAAAAAATATGCACAGAAACATCCACATACGATGGGCGAATGGAGTCCGGATTCTCAATCACATGTTGTCTCAATGAACGACGGTGATTTTTATTCACAAGAGCAGTCCGCTGTTATTACATCAGCTGGTGATGTGAAAATTGAGTTACTAGCTGAAAATAAAACTATCGTGCTTAAAGAAAAAACGCCGGTATTAGCCAGCGAAGTCATTGATGCAACAGTGATGAACTGCAAAGTTTTGTGCGCTTTCTTTGCAACACAAATGCAACAGGCAAAATCACAGGGGATACTACTCTCGCTGCACCTGAAAGCAACCATGATGAAAGTATCTGATCCGATTATCTTTGGACATGCCGTCAATGTGTATTATCAAGATGTGTTTAAAAAACACGCCAGACTATTTGCTGAACTTGGGGTAGATACTCGCAATGGTCTCGGTGATGTGTACGCAAAAATAGCCACACTGCCGGATGACCAATGCGAAGAAATAGAGGCTGATATTCAGGCCGTTTATCAAGTACGTCCTCAGTTAGCCATGGTCAATTCAGATAAAGGCATAAGCAACCTGCATGTTCCCAGTGATGTCATTATCGATGCTTCAATGCCGGCTGCATTACGTGCTTCCGGAAAAATGTGGGGGCCGGATGGTAAGCTACATGATACCAAGGCAATGATCCCAGACCGTTGTTATGCAGGCATCTATCAAGAAGTCTTTAGCTTTTGTAAACAGCAGGGTGCCTTTGATGTCACCACAATGGGTAATGTCAGTAATGTCGGTTTAATGGCGCAGAAAGCAGAGGAATATGGATCACACGATAAAACCTTTGAAATACCTGCGAACGGTATTGTAAGAGTGAGTGATGCCGCCGGGAATATTTTACTGGAACATCAGGTTGAACAGGGCGATATCTGGCGCATGTGCCAGACCAAAGATCTGCCTATTCAGGACTGGGTTAAATTAGCAGTCACTCGTGCCAGAGCTACGGGGCAACCGGCAATATTCTGGCTGGATAAAAATCGTGCTCATGACGCGAATATAATCACTAAAGTAGACCGCTATTTAAAAGAGCATGATACCCGTGGTCTTGAGATAAAAATCATGACTCCTGTAGACGCTATTCGCTATACATTACAACGTGTCAAAGCGGGTGAAAATACCATTTCAGTCACGGGTAATGTTTTACGAGATTATTTAACTGATTTATTTCCTATTTTAGAGCTAGGCACCAGTGCCAAAATGTTATCAATAGTGCCACTGCTTGCAGGAGGTGGGTTATTTGAGACAGGTGCGGGTGGATCGGCTCCTAAGCATGTACAGCAATTATTAGAAGAAAATCATTTACGCTGGGATTCGTTGGGTGAATTTTTAGCACTCGCTGTTTCACTGGAAGATCTGGCTGAAAAAAACCAGAATGAAAAAGCCAAAATACTGGCAGCAATGTTAAATACAGCAAACAGTCAATTCTTAAATAACAATAAATCACCTTCACGTAAAACGGGTGAATTAGATACTCGTGGCAGCCATTTTTATCTTGCCATGTACTGGGCACAGGCATTAGCCAGGCAAAGCAGCAATAAAGATTTGCAAGCCAAATTTAAACCTATCGCACAGCAGTTAACGGACAATGAACATAAAATTGTGGATGAATTAAATGCTGTACAAGGAAAACCGGTTAATATTGGTGGGTACTACCACCCAGATAAAGACCTCGTTGCGCAAATTATGCGTCCGAGCGCAAGTTTAAATGGGATTATTGATAAATTTTAAAAGGGGAGGGGGATAAACAAGTAGCACGGAGTTAGGAGCGTGCACGAAATAAGCTAGGGAATGGGAATTGAATAGGTTGTGCAATTATGACGCAGTATTTTTGTTTGCCTTCAAGGCGCGGTAACAGGC
>CAZLLL010000204.1:0-6119 GCA_964560255.1 uncultured Methylomonas sp. | reverse complement strand
TCGTACCTCACCCCAACCTACGCAGCTTATCTCAATTTATTGTCTTTAAGAAGAGGGCTAACTTTAAATGGAATAGGTTTTCAATAATATAAATTTATCCCGTCTTACGTTGGTAGCCAAACAAAGGGAGCGTGGCCTTATTTACGCCAGTTAATGGGCTCCTTTCATTTCAAGACTGTCTACTGAAAAATGAAGAGAGCAATACTGTTACTTTTTTATTGTCCCTCCCTCACCTTTCTAAGTATTCATACACTTGCTCTTTATATTGTATAATCTACGCTACTTTTTCCACCTTCCCCTAAATGAGCTTTATGGATTATTTATTAGCGAATACCCCCTTAGAAACACTGGAAACAGAATGCCTGATTGTTGCTGTCTTTGAAGATCAACAACTCAGCCCTGCTGCACAAGCGCTGGATACGCTGACAAAAGGCTTAATCACCGAGATTTTGCAACGCGGTGACATTAAGGGCAAAGTCGCTAATACCTTACTGCTAAATTATTTACCGTATGCACCGGTTAAGCGCGCTTTATTAGTGGGTTTTGGTGATGCGAATAAATTAAACAGTAAAAATTACCGCAAAGCCGTTGCAAGTGCAGCGAATACTTTAAAAACCACACAAATTAGCAGTGCCGTTTGCTGTTTAGCCGAAAACAAAGTGCTTGAGCAAGACATAGTATGGAATGCACGCCAGATTGTTGAAGCCTTTGATGCGCATTTCTACCAGTTCAATGACTGTAAAAGTAAACCGTCTGATAAATTAGCATTAAATTCTGTTAGCTTACACAGTTTAACTGAGAATGATGCGCTGCAAAAAGGTATCAATCAAGGCCTTGCAATTGCAAATGGTGTTAGCCTTGCCAAACGTGTTTCCGATTTACCGGGTAATATTTGTACCCCCACTTACCTTGCTGAACAAGCAATCAAAATAGCAGACCAACACACGAGTTTAACTACTGAAATTCTGGAAGAAGCCGAAATGGAAAAACTCGGCATGGGTTCATTCCTATCAGTTAGCCGAGGAAGTCGCCAACCGGCTAAGTTGATTACACTAGAATATAAAGGTGCAAATGCCAATACTCAACCTATTGTATTTGTCGGCAAAGGCTTAACCTTTGATGCTGGTGGTATTTCATTAAAGCCAGGTGCGGGCATGGATGAAATGAAATACGATATGTGTGGCAGTGCAGCTGTACTGGGGACTTTGCAAGCAGCGGCAGAATTACAATTACCCTTAAATATAATTGGTATTATTCCTTCCTCTGAAAATATGCCGGATGGTGATGCCAATAAGCCAGGCGATATTGTCACCAGTATGGCTGGCTTGACTATTGAAATTTTAAATACCGATGCTGAAGGTCGTTTAATTCTGTGCGATGCCCTCACCTACGCTAAAAAATATAATCCCGATGTAGTCATTGATCTGGCAACATTAACAGGTGCCTGTTTAGTGGCTCTGGGCCGTGTACCGAGTGGCTTGCTGGGTAATGATGATACACTTTGCAATGCTTTACAAAGTGCCGGAGAATCTTCTTTAGATAGTGTCTGGCGTTTACCTTTATGGGATGAATATCAGGATCAGTTAAAATCAAATTTTGCGGATATTGCCAATATCGGGGGCCGTGATGCAGGTACTATTACAGCAGCTTGTTTCCTGTCTCGTTTTACTGAAGATTTTCAGTGGGCGCATCTGGATATTGCCGGTACCGCATGGAAAACCGGTAAAGCGAAAGGTGCAACAGGAAGGCCAGTGCCTTTATTAGTGCAGTATTTATTAGATCGCGCCTATGCTGCCTAAGGTTAATTTTTATGTTTTGTCGTCCCAGTCTGAACAGGGGCGACAGGCATTTGCCTGTAAATTAGCTGAAAAGGCTTTTCGCCTGGGTTTTAACACCTATATATTAACCAACACTTTGCACCAGGCACGGCAAATGGATAAGTTACTCTGGACTTTTCGTGCCAATAGTTTCGTACCGCATGATATTTATCAGAATCACTTACCCAACCCAGCTAATACCGTGATCATTGGTACACAGCAGCCCCCTGCCCTGTGGCAACATACGCTCATTAATTTATCCACTTCGTGCCCTGAGAAAATAGATCAGGCAGAGCAAATTTTCGAGTTACTTGATAATGATGAAACTCAGAAACAGCCAGGGCGACAGCGTTATCGACATTACCAATCACTGGGGATTACACCCAATACGCATAAAATATAAGTAATAACTTACATTGAGCGGGTCTATTTTCTGTTTTTTATATTAAAAACACATTAATAATTAGAGTGTTATGGAAAGCAGTATAAATAATAAAATATAATATTAGAAATCTGGTATTTTTGACTGCATGTAACATATTGATTTTAAATGATTCTATATAAGTCATTGAAATCTACTAAAATAAGTGTAACCATTTGTTTTTAAATTAAAGATTAATCGAAAAATATAAAACTATACCCGCTCAATGTGAGAGTTTATCGAACACCTGCCACTGAGCTTGGCAATAGTCTGGATTATAAAAAATAAGATTCAAGTTACTGTTGGCTCCCCCTTCTGAAAAGTATGGATTGAGCAGAGCTTTTCTAATAAAACCTCCTCCTAACCCCTCCTTATCAAGGAGGGGACTGAATCGTTACGATTTAAGAGCACTGTTCCACACAATAAAACCATGATAATTTAAACAATCAAAACCTGATCCAAGCTACAATATGCACCCATAAACTTTATAACCCTATTGATCAAGCCGCTTTCATGGAAAAAACATATAACCCTGCTGCAATCGAACAACGCTGGTACTCCACCTGGGAAGAAAAAAACTACTTTGCACCTAAACAGGAAGGTGACTCATATTGCATTATGATTCCTCCACCTAATGTTACGGGCAGCCTGCATATGGGGCATGCGTTTCAAGATACCATTATGGATACTTTAACACGCTACCACCGCATGAAAGGTTATAACACGTTATGGCAACCTGGAACTGACCATGCGGGCATTGCAACTCAAATGGTGGTGGAACGGTTAATTAATCAGGAAGGTAAAACTCGTCATGATTATGGCCGTGAGAAATTTATTGAACGCATCTGGGAATGGAAAGAAGAATCTGGCGGCACCATTACCCAGCAATTACGCCGTATGGGCGCTTCTTTAGACTGGTCACGTGAACGCTTTACTATGGATGATGGACTGTCTGAAGCGGTTAAAGAGGTTTTTGTCAGTTTATATGAAGAAGACTTAATTTATCGCGGCAAGCGCCTTGTTAACTGGGATCCCGTATTACATACAGCAGTATCGGATCTAGAAGTACTCTCCGAAGAAGAGCAAGGTTCAATGTGGTATATGCGTTACCCGCTCGCCAATGGTGCTGGGCATTTAATCGTTGCAACGACACGCCCTGAAACTATGCTGGGTGATGCTGCTGTTGCGATCCATCCCGATGACGAACGCTATCAACACCTACTTGGTGAATTTATTAAATTGCCACTATCAGGCCGTTTAATCCCGATTATTGCCGATGATTATGTTGATCCTGAATTTGGTACAGGTTGCGTTAAAATCACACCGGCACATGATTTTAACGATTATGAGGTCTGGACGCGGCATAAAGACATATCCTCGATTCAAGAGCAAATTCATGGTGGATTGATTAATATTTTTACTCCTGAGGCAGCGATTCGTGCAAATGAAGAGGATGAACAAGACCTAATTCCTACTACTTATATTGGTTTAGACCGAGTTGCCGCGCGTAAACAAATTGTAGCGGATTTAGACGCTTTAGACTTATTAGAAAAAACTGAAGATCATAAGCTAATGGTTCCACGTGGAGATCGTTCCGGCAGTATTATTGAGCCGCTATTAACCGATCAATGGTATGTAAAAGTAGCTCCGCTGGCAGAGCCTGCCTTAGAAGCCGTAAAAAGTGGCGAAATTCAGTTTGTGCCCGATAACTGGAAAAATACGTATTATGACTGGATGAATAATATTCAGGACTGGTGCATTTCTCGACAAATCTGGTGGGGACATCGCATTCCTGCCTGGTATGATGAGTCAGGTAATATTTATGTTGACCGTTCTGAAGCAGAAGTTCGTGAAAAGCATGGGCTTGCTGAAGACTATGCACTCACGCAAGATGAAGATGTCCTTGATACCTGGTTTTCATCCGCCCTATGGCCCTTTTCTACTCTGGGCTGGCCGGATAAAACACCAGAACTAGAGCAACATTACCCTGGCAGCGTGCTAGTCACTGGTTTTGATATTATCTTTTTCTGGGTTGCCCGTATGATTATGATGGGCAAGAAATTTATGGGCGATGTCCCCTTTAAAAAGGTCTATATTCATGGTTTAGTACGTGATGCTGAAGGGCAGAAAATGTCTAAATCAAAAGGTAATGTTTTAGACCCGATTGATTTAATTGATGGCATTAGTTTAGAGGATTTAGTAAGCAAGCGCATTTCGGGCATGATGCAACCACATTTAGCCGATAAAATTGAAAAAGCAACGCGTAAAGCTTATCCAGATGGGATTCCTTCCTACGGAACAGATGCACTACGCTTTACCTTTGCCTCACTCGCATCCACAGGACGTGATATTCGCTTAGACAGCGGACGAATTGAAGGTTATCGTAACTTCTGTAATAAAATCTGGAATGCAGCAAATTTTGTGCTGATGAATACCGAAGAGCAGGATTGTGGACTTGACGGAGGTGATTTAGAATACAGTCAGGCGGATAAGTGGATTATATCGCGCTTGAATCAGGTGATCGCTAATACCAGTGATGCGATTGAAAGTTATCGCCTGGATCATGCTGCTCATGAAATTTATGAATTTATCTGGAATGAGTATTGTGCCTGGTACGTAGAACTATCGAAAATTTCGTTAAAGTCAAATAATCCGGCATTGCAGCGCGGAACACGCAAAACCCTATTAAGCGTTTTGGAAACGGTATTACGCCTGACCCATCCTATTATGCCCTTTATTAGCGAAGAAATATGGCAACGTGTTGCACCATTGGCAGGTATACAAGCCGACACCATTATGCTGCAAGCTTACCCTGAATCCGATACAACGCAAATTGATGCGGAGGCAGTTGCAGCTATTGAATGGACCAAACAGTTTATACTAGGTGTGCGCCGTATCCGTGGAGAAATGAATATTGTACCTGGAAAGCTTTTACCTGTTTTACTGGAAAATGTGACTGCAACTGACCAGCAATATTTACCTCAGGCAGAAATATATTTACAAAAATTAGGTCGAATTGAATCCATTACGTGTTTAACTAAAGACGATACAGCACCAGAATCTGCTATTGCTTTGGTCAATGAATTACGCATTCTAATCCCGATGGCAGGCTTGATTGATAAAGAAGCTGAAATGGCAAGATTAGAAAAGGAAATTGCCAAACTGGAAAAAGTTTTACCTAATATTGAAGGAAAATTAAACAACCCTCAATTTGTTGATAATGCACCTGCGGCTGTCATTGAAAAAGAAAAAAAGAAGTTGGCAAAAATGCAAAGCTCCTTAGTCAACTTTAATGAGCAATTGCTAAAAATTCAGGCACTATAGGTATGCTGGAATTAATTTTCTAAAAAACTTTGTTACCTTGCATCTTTGCGAGACGGGGTATTCACCCCGTTTCAAACGTTTAGAATTGATGCATATCAGTATATTTTGTCATGCAGGGTTTAATACGCGGTACGCATAAAAGACATATCTCGTTCATTAGTGGAATCTTATGTTTATTGTATTAAAGCATAATCGTTTGGACGGGGTGAATACCCCGTCCAGCATCAGTATATTCAAGTCATTCACCTCAGTGCTTTGCGAGACGGGGTATTCACCCCGTTTCAAACGTTTAGAATTGATGCATATCAGTATATTTTGTCATGCAGGGTTTAATACGCGGTACGCATGAAAGACATATCTCGTTCATTAGTGGAATCTTATGTTTATTGTATTAAAGCATAAACGTTTGGACGGGGTGAATACCCCGTCCAGCATCAGTATATTCAAGTCATTCACCTCAGTGCTTTGCGAGACGGGGTATTCACCCCGTTTCAAACGTTTAGAATTGATGCATATCAGTATATTTTGTCATGCAGGGTTTAATACGCGGTACGCAT
>CAZLLL010000203.1:0-6141 GCA_964560255.1 uncultured Methylomonas sp. | reverse complement strand
TATAACGGTTTAAAATTTATGTTTTTGGTACAAATTAAAATTGGCAAAGGTATTGCACTTAGGAACGTGCACGAAATAACCTACCCATATTGCGCAGGATTTTTGTTTGTCTTCAAGATATAGAAATAGGCGCATAGCAGGCTACGGAACTATTTCTATCACGCCGAAGACAGACAAAAAGACCAGCAAGATGGGTGGGGTATTTGTTGTGAGTTACCTTAGGTACTAATGCCTAATGAAATTCAGACACGAAACAATCCAGTACAACGAGTCATAAAAAAGACTAGATATACTTATAGCGATTTTTTCTTTGTGCCTGTCATCAGGGCGTTAAACATGCTTTAAATTTAAGGGCTACCATTTTAATACGGGACGTTTCAAATCCGCAGGGCGCGGCTTCAGCCCGCCAACACTAGAGCTTACTTTAAAGGCGGACTGAAGCCCGCCCTACGGGCTCTGTATGTCCCGCCTTAAGTTTGTAGCCAATTTAAGGGAGGAGAAAGCTTTAACTTTAGATTTTTCCTAGTCGAAGTAATAGCTAAAGCTATTGCGCTCCTTTATTTTCCCTTGAAATTAATCACACAGATAACAACACATCCACTCCCGACCTAGGGCAAAGGTGAGTGACTGGAATATCTTCCTTATTTTTCCAGGCTGTCAAGGCATCCTGCTTATCCCCCGAAACAATAAAAATCAGCTCAGCGGTATTACTTAACGCTTTAGCACTGATGGATACCCGATCTGATGGCGGTTTAGGTGAATTATGCACCGCATGAGTCAACTCATCAATATTATGCACATGCCCCGGAAATAAGCTGGCAGTATGACCATCTTCCCCCATACCCAATAATACCAGATCAAATCCGTCAGCCTCGGCAACTACCTTGGCATATGCCTCAGCACCTGCTTCAGCACCTAGTTCAGCAGCAATAGGGTGAATGTGTGCCTTAGAAATTGCCACCAAATTCAGCCATTTCTGTTCCGCCACCAGGCTATTGCGTTCGCTATCATCGATAGGTAAACAACGCTCATCACCATAATAAATATGCCATTTACTCCAGTCTTGCTGTTGCTCGGCCAAGAGCTGATAAGCTTTAACCGGTGCTGTACCACCCGCCAGTACCAATTTAAACGCACCCTTAGCAGCAATTGCTTTTTGTGCCGCCTCTAACACACGCTGACAAACTGCTTCTGCCAATAATTCAATTGAATCATAAGGCTTCCAGTTTACGACCTGGGTCATAATTCTTCCTTTATGGTATTACGCCAATGCTGGCTATCATTGTCAAATAAGCGACGTTCATTCGGCCCCCACGAACCTGCTGGATAGGTTTCAATATAATCACGCTCAACGGCCCATTTATTCAAAATCGGCTCAACTATTTTCCACGCATATTCGACTTCATCGTAGCGCAAAAATAAAGAACGATCCCCTTCAACCACATCCAGCAATAGATCTTCATAAGCATCTGAGGGCGGTTCATTGCGGTTACGAAAACTGGCATTCAAATTACTTACACGGGTTTTCATTTCTAGGCCAGGCTCTTTTACCGTCATTTCCATACGGATACATTCTTTAGGCTGAATTCCTAATAACAACCAGTTTTGCTTGGTTTTTTCTGCCTGGGTATTTTTGAACAACTGTGATGGCGCGTGTTTAAAACAGATAGAAATACTGGATTGCGCTTTTCCCATACGCTTGCCAGTGCGTAAATAAATAGGTACGCCACGCCAGCGCCAGTTATCAATATAAAGTTTCATCGCGGCATAGGTTTCAGTGACACTATTTTCAGGAATCCCATCTTCCTGTAAATAGCCTTTTGCATCTTCTCCATTAATGCTGCCTGCCGTATATTGCGCACGAAATGACTGTGCATTCACGGCTTCTTCAGTAATTGGACGGATAGATTTTAAAACTTTTACCTTTTCATCACGTAAATCTTCTGCCGCCATTGAAACAGGAGGCTCCATAGCGACTAAAGTCAGTAATTGCAACAAGTGACTTTGCAACATGTCGCGCAACGCGCCAGTATGATTATAATACGGCCCACGCGTGCCAATTCCTAACTGTTCTGAATGGGTAATCTGGATATGATCTATATAATTTCGATTCCATAAAGGCTCTAGCATCGCATTGGCAAAACGGAAGACCAGTACATTTTGCACCATGCCTTTACCCAGATAATGATCAATGCGGTAAATTTGCTCTTCTTTTAAATATTTACCAATTTTATTTTGTAAGGAGCGCGAACTTTCCAGATCAGTACCAAAAGGTTTTTCTATCACCACTCGGCGCCAGAAATGTTTTTCTTCCAATAAATTGGGCACGCTTAGGTGCTCAATGACAGAGCTAAAGTCCTCAGGATTAATTGCCAGATAAAAAGCAAAATTCTGTGGAAAGCGCTGCGTATCACTGAGTAAGCTATCCAGATTGCTATAACAGTCCGCTTGTTGCAAATCGCCTTTATGATATTGCAGGCGATCAACAAAGCGTTTAAATACGGCTTCATCAATGCCGCCTCTTGCTTTTTCTTCGAGCATGATACGAACTTCGGAAATCCATTTATCGTTATCCCAGGGGCGACGGCCTACGGCAATAATCTTGGTGTCTTTATCCAGGCGGTTTTCAATATCCAGATGATATAAGGCTGGAATTAATTTGATACGCGATAAATTTCCCGTTGCGCCAAAAATAACATAAGTACAGGGATCAGTTTTCACTGTAGTTCCTTTAAATTGTTTAAAAATTAAGTTTGATTATTGTTGACTATCAACAATATCCTCAAAAACATCTGTCATTTCAATAGAAATATCTAGACTTTCAAACTGACACTGCTGCTCTGCTACATAGACATGTAACAGCCACTCATTATCTGCAGTACGCCGAAAACATTCGACACTGCGTGTTTTTATATCGACCAGCACGTATTCGCTAAGGCTCTCTATTTGCCGATAGGCAGTAAATTTAGCACCTCGATCATACGCTTCTGTTGAATCTGAAAGAACCTCTACAATTAACCTGGGGAACGATAAAAATTGCTCAGCCTGATGATCATCTTTATTGCATGAAACAATCACATCAGGATAATAAAAAGCGTTCATAGTCGCAATATACAGTTTCATATCAGACATATAGGATCGACAAGGCGTTCCGCGTAAATGCTGTTTTAAGGTTGCAAATACATTACCTGCAACTTGTACATGCTCTCGCCGTGCACCGCCCATGGCAAAGATTTCAGCATGAACATATTCATGCTTTTCTTCTTGCAACTCTTCCCAGACAAGATATTCATCAGGTGTCATGCTGTTGGCATGGATTACTTGATTCATAAAAGCTCCTGATCTTTGCTTTCTAATGTAACAGAAAATGATATGGCAGATTCACAGCAGTCGTTTTCTGTTGCGATTGATACGAAGACAATCGCAACTAAAATCAGCTTGATCGTTAACAGCGTGTAAAATTACACAGTATAAGTGGTAGATGCCATTTTTCCGCCCGTACCCGTCCAGTCCGTATGGAAGAATTCACCCCGTGGCTTATCCAGACGCTCATAAGTATGTGCACCGAAGTAATCACGCTGTGCTTGCAATAAATTTGCTGGCAAACGTGCGCTACGGTAACTGTCGTAATAAGCCAGTGCAGAAGAAAATGCAGGTGTAGGTACACCCAGCTGCACTCCTAGTATCACTGCTTCACGCCAGCCTTGATCAGCCGCTGTAATGGCATCTTTAAAATAATCAGCCAATAATAAATTATCTAGCTCAGGATTCGTTTCATATGCCTGCTTGATATCGCCTAGAAACTGGCTACGAATAATACAACCACCACGCCACATCAGAGCGATACCACCGTAGTTTAATTTCCAGCCATATTCTGCTTCTGCTGCGCGTAATAAACCAAAGCCCTGAGCATAAGACACAATTTTTGCTGCATAAACTGCCTCACCAATGGCTTTTATCATAGCTTGCTTATCGCCAGAAAAAGTTGCTGTCGATTGAGGCAAGATTTTAGACGCTCTTACTCGCTCGTCTTTTTGCGAAGAAACACAACGTGCAAAAACTGATTCGGCAATTAATGTTAATGGTGCACCTAAATCCAGAGCATTAATCCCAGTCCATTTCCCCGTCCCTTTCTGTCCGGCAGTATCAAGAATCTTATCGACTAATGGCGTACCATCTTCGTCTTTATAGCCCAGAATATTCGTGGTGATTTCAATTAAATAAGAGTCTAAAACGCCTGTATTCCATTCTGCAAAAACCCCCTGCACTTCATCAGCACTTAAACCCAGGCCTTCTGATAGTAGCTGATAGGCTTCACAGATAATCTGCATATCACCGTATTCAATCCCGTTATGCACCATTTTTACATAATGCCCCGCGCCGTTCTCACCGACCCACTGACAACACGGCTCGCCTTCTACTTTTGCCGCAATAGCCTGTAATATGGGCTGTACTGTTTCCCAGGCGGCCTTATTTCCACCCGGCATAATTGAAGGCCCATGACGTGCACCTTCTTCGCCGCCTGAGACACCCGTACCTATATAAAGTATGTTTTTCGCAGCCAATGATTCGGTACGGCGGTTAGTATCCGTGTATAGTGAGTTGCCACCATCAATGATAATATCCCCTTCAGCTAATAAAGGTGTCAGTTTATCAATATAACTATCAACCACATCACCTGCCTTTACCATTAACATCACAACACGTGGGCTTTTTAGGTTATCGACTAATTCCTCCAGGGAAAAAGTACTGACGACTTGTGTGCCTTTTGCAGGGCCACTTAGAAAGTCATCTGTTTTTCCTCGCGAACGGTTATTCACCGCTACTTTATATCCATGATCGTCCATATTCAGGACTAAATTCTGTCCCATGACCGCAAGGCCAATTAACCCAATATCCGCTTTCATTCTTTTGCTCGCTTAAATTTTTTAATTACAACAGTGTATGACTGTTTAAGTCATGGATAATATACAGCAAAATTAAATTTTCAGCCGGATTCTTTTTAAAAAAATATATCGAAACTAATCTGGGTTTGCTATCATGACCAGTTACCTTTCAGCCTAAACACACACCCTTATGTCTACCGAATCAGCTCATTGCCTTTGTGGTTCTGACCTAACTTACCCGCAGTGTTGTGAATTGCTACATACTGGGCAAACTAATGCATCAACGGCGGTGACCTTAATGCGCTCACGTTTTACAGCGTATGCTAAACATAATGAGGCCTACTTACTAAAGACCTGGGATGTTTCAACTCGTCCCGCAACAGTTGATTTTTCTAAAGAAACAGGCGAATGGACACGTCTGGAAATTATTTTGGCAAAAAAAGGTTCAGCAAAAGATCATAAAGGAACGGTCGAATTTAAAGCCTATTTCACTATTGATGGTGAACAACGTGTGATGAATGAAGTTAGCCGTTTTGTAAAAAAAAAGAGGCACTGGTTTTATCAGGATGGCAAAGTAAAATCAATTGCATCAGATCAGGGATCTTTTAATCACGGATTAAATGCCCCTTGTGGATGCGGTAGCGGTAAAAAATTTAAACGTTGTTGTGGAAAGGTATAAAATCATATTATGCAATCTATTGTATCTGCGCCCCCAAAAGGGTCAAAAAAATCAGACTTAAATATCGTTTTAAGTCATTATAATCATAAATTAATTACACTCCCGCAAAAGTATCAACTGGAAAGTCAAGAGTGCTTGAAAATCTATAGGTGATGTAGACAATGTATTGTATTATGTGAAAAAGAGTCCCGTCGAATATCCAGTTGTGGCACCCCTATCCGCTGATGAAATATCACACCGCCAACATGATAACAAGATTTAGAAGGCCCAGCCACGGTTCTGGCAATCATCGAATACGCCTATTGGCTACAATCGGAATCTGTTGCACAACTCTGGTCAGTGGTGAGCTGCTAACCAGAGCATTTCTTACCTCGCCATCAAACAAGATATTCGACCCCGAATTGAACTTCACCTATCAGCCTGGCACAACGATCTTTCAAGCAAGAGAGGGAGCCCAGACCAGCCAGGTCAACAGTCTTGGCCTAGTAGATAGGGAATACAACTTTACATTCGACAGGCAGATACTAGGCTGTCGAAGTCCTGACCGTAGGAGTTAAAGTAAATTTCTCTTTTTGG
>CAZLLL010000202.1:0-6207 GCA_964560255.1 uncultured Methylomonas sp. | reverse complement strand
ATACGAACAAAAATCCTGCCCAATATTGGACGATTATTTATTTCCAGCTCCCCAAAGTCCGCTCTAAGCTAGTCATCTTTTTTTGTATTTTGAAAACTCCGATAAATTTAAGTGTTTGATATAAATATAGATATTAAAATCTGTATTTTAAATAACATGTGCTGTATCCAAAAGCTTTGCAATAGACTATATTTAAATGACTGTTTTAAGTAAAATACACCCATTTTTGCAAACATTAGGAAATAGTTATATTTATGAATAAGAAAGCAAGCATATTGGCGTTAGGCTTCATTTCATTGGCAAGTATTCAGGCGGTTGCACAAGCTGCAAATGTTGAGGCTGGAAAAAATGCGTTTGAAACTTGTAGAGGTTGCCATAGTTCAGTAGGAGCTAGTAATGTATACCCAACATACTATGTGCCAAAAGTAGGTGGGCAGGTCGCAGCATATACAGTTGCTGCATTAACCGCTTACAAAACATCGAATCGTCCACACCGTACGATGATGGCGAATACCTATGATTTTTCCGAGCAAAAGATAGAAGATATTGCAGCCTATTTAGCGACTGAAGCAGATGGTTCTACAAGAGGAATTGCAAATGGAGGTGATGCCCAAAATGGTAAAGAATTAGCCGCCTCTTGTGTTGCCTGTCACAATGGCGATACTAACGAGGGTGCCACTAATCCAGTATTAGCTGGACAGCATGCGAATTATATGGAAAGAGCGATGCAAGAGTACCAATCAGGTGCGCGTAAAAGTGCGCTGATGCAGTCTATGGTACAAGGATTATCAAAGGATGAGATAAAAGACATTGCAGCTTACTTTACAAGCCAGAAAGGTTTAACGACACTTAAGTAAATTCTATTTCACTTTATTTGTGTTCTTGTTAGGGAGCTGGAAATAAATAATCGTCCAGTATTGGGCAGGATTTTTGTTCGTATTCAAGGCGTAGTAACAGGCGCATAGCTGGCTACGTAACGGTTGCTACAACGCAGAAGACGGACAAAAAGACTCGCAATATTGGATGATTATTTGTTTCCATCTCCCTTAACTCTACAAAATTTATCTGCAATGTGAATAGCTCTCAAGCAGTAACCATTCAGACCCCCCTTTGTAAAAGGTGGAGTTGAGGAGCCTTATTTCTAATAAAACCTCCCCCTAACCTCGCCTTGATAAGGAGGGGCTGAACGGTTACCTTAAGTAACTAAAGACTTCTCAAGAGCCGTAATGGCTTCTTCACAAGAAATATTTTTTTGCCCGTTTTCTAATAGATATTTTGCAAAATACTGAATACACTTCCAGTTTTTAGGTTCATTAATAAACTCGAAGGCTTGTGCGAAAAGCAACTTTATTTTTAATTCACGCTCATCGGCATTGGCAATAAAATATTCTAAATAGAGATTTGCCTGTTCAACATCTGAATGCCCGCCATAATTGTTTAAAGCAAGTAGGTTCACTAAATGCAGGTTAAATATTTCATCATCACGCTGTGCTACATACTTCGCTTCAGCCAAAGGCCCTACTAGCAAATTAATAACATCTGCCTCGTATGCATGTTTTAGACCCTGCTTTTCTAATTCTGTCGCACAATGCTTATTTTCTATTGCAACAACGGGCAAATTTTCTATTAATCTGCCTCCTTCTACTTTTGCAAAATAGGGGCACTCCTTTTGCTTGTCGTTATTCATTATAATCTGGAAAAAAACCGGAGGTAACTGCTGCTGATGATTTCTTATGTAGATAGCAGCGACATGACCAGCTTCGTGATAAGCAATATGCTTATATAACTCGCTAAGTGATGCGGGAGAGCACTGTACGATGTGTTGAGTCCGTTGCATAGTATATAAATCGTCCTGTAAAAAAAGGTGCGGCCTTACAGCCGCACTAGAGGAAGGAGATAGCTCTGATTTTCCAGAAAAGGAACGCATTCAAGAGTTAGGCATAGTTTATGTGAGTTAAAGACCTTTGAAAATGTGACATTTTGACGCGCGTCAATTTGTCGCTTGTTTTGGCGTATTATTTGCATTGTATTATCAGTTTCCCTTATGAAATTACACTATTAATACCACTTTTATGGCAGCGCAGCTAGAATAATAGGCCATATCCCTCAGTTTGCCAGGGTATTTGGCTTATTATTTAAAATATGAGAACTACCCGTCATTTTAGTTGATGACCTAAATATTTTTTTACTTAATTTTATGCGCACTCTTTGCGCTAAAATATCATAATACTTTCTATATTTCTGAGTAATCCATGCAAATTTCTCTGATTATTCCCACCTTTAATCGTTGTGCAACGTTAAGAAGAGCCATCACTTCAGTATTGCAACAAACTGTGCTTCCAAATGAAATTATTATTGTTGACGATGGCTCCACTGATGATACTGCCCATATGATTAATAAGGAGTTCCCTCAACTGCATTATATTGCTCAGGAAAATAAAGGCGTGAGTGCAGCTAGAAATATAGGAATAAAACAGGCTCAAGGGGATTGGTTGGCCTTTCTGGATTCTGATGACAGCTGGTTACCTGAAAAACTGGCTAGGCAAATCTGGGTGCTGAAAGATTCACCTGATATAAAAATCTGTCATAGCGAAGAAATATGGATTCGTAATGGCGTGCGAGTGAATGCCATGCATAAACATAAAAAAACAGGCGGCTGGATTTTTAAACAGTGCCTAGCTTTATGTGTTATGTCTCCTTCTGCTATTATGGTTCATCGCTCGGTGTTTGATAATGTCGGCTTGTTTGATGAGAGCCTGCCTGCCTGTGAAGATTATGATTTATGGTTACGCATATGCGCTAAATATCCAGTGCTTTTTATAGAGCAGCCGTTAATTTACAAATATGGAGGGCATGACGACCAGTTATCTCACCAATACTGGGGCATGGATAGATTTAGAATACAGGCTCTGGAAAAAATTATTGCTCAAACTGATTTAAATCGTGAGTATAAAAATGATGCGATACAGATGCTATTAAAAAAAGCGCGTATTTTTAAAAATGGTGCTTTAAAGCGAGGAAAAATGGAGTCTGCACTGAGATATCAGCAAATAATTGATAAGTATTAAGAGCTACAAACTTAGGGAGCTGGAAATAAATAATCGTCCAATATTGGGCAGGATTTTTGTTCGTATTCAAGGCGTAGTAACAGGCGCATAGCTGGCTACGTAACGGTTGCTACAACGCAGAAGACGGACAAAAAGACTCGCAATATTGGATGATTATTTGTTTCCATCTCCCTTAGGAATGGGCACGAAATAAGTTGAGCAACTGACGCAGAATTTTTGTTCGTATTCAAGGCGCACAAACAGGCGCATAGCGAGCTACGTAACTCTTTGTGCAACACCGAAGACGGACAAAAAGACAAGTCAGTTGCTCAACTTATTTCGTGCACGTTCCTTAAGACGAGACTTACAATAACCCGTAGAACACGGCTTCATCTCGCCTTTAAAATAAGTTTCGGTGCTGGCGGACTGAAGTCGGCTCTACAAGGGGTTATTTTTTTACTTCAATGACCAATGCATCCATCTTGTTTGCTTTTAATCTGGACTGAATCGCATCTATTGAAGCTAAGCGATTATAAGGTCCCATCTTAACCCTATACCATGTTGCTGAACCAACAACCGCTTTTTCGATTTTAGGCATAAACCCCATTAATATAAGTTTTGCTTTTAAGCTATCGGCCTCTTTATAGCGTCTAAAAGCACCAGCCTGTACTGAATACCGTACGCCTGTCTTGGCTTTGCCAACCCGTTCTTCACGTTTGCGTGTTTTTACTTCATAGTCAGGAATAACAAATTCTGCTTCCGGTAGGATGGTATAAAAATCGTATTGAATCTCATCTTTTGCCTTAGCTGGTTTTTCTTTTACAGAGGTTTTTTTAGCCGGTATTTTTTTGACTGAATTTAACGGTTTAGTGACGCGTTGGATAGGTTTTTCATACTTTGTACTAGAAGGGAGCTGATATAAAAAATAAATAAATAAAGCAGTCAATCCAAACACCAGTCCCCAGCGCCATGCTGCAACTGGTTGCCGCGCTGCCTGAGTACCCTTTCTAGCCTGTTTACGGGGCTTTTTAAGAGTGCCCCCCTGGTTGTTGGTTCGGTGCTTATAGTCTCGTTGCATTACATCGCTTCCGGCGTGTTGATCCTTAGCAAATTGAGCCCATTGGCTAATACTTGTTTCACTGCACAAATTAAATTTAAACGTGCATTGCGCACGGTAGCATCATCCACGATAAACTGGTGGGCATTATAATAAGTATGAAATTCAGCGGCTAATTCACGTAAGTAGTTAATTAACAAATGCGGCTCATATTGTAGTGCAGCACGTTGTAAAACTTCTGGATAGTGTGTCAAACTGCTGAGCAAGTTAATTTCCTGTTGTTCAACCAGTTTATGCAAATTTTCTTCACCTGTCTGAATGTCACGCTGCAATTCTTTGTCCGCTAACTGTTTTAACACACTACAAACACGCGCATGTGCATATTGCACATAAAATACCGGATTCTCATTAGTTTTAGACGTGGCGAGTTTTAAATCAAAGTCCATGTGTTGTTCTGATTTACGCATGACATAAAAAAAACGTGCCGCATCCTGTCCGACTTCATTACGCAATTGGCGCAAAGTGACAAATGAACCAGACCGCGTTGACATTTTCACTTTCTCGCCGCCACGATAGAGCACAGCAAACTGCACTAATATCACTTGCAATTTTTTTGCATCAGCCCCCAATGCTTGCAGTGCTGCTGTTACCCGAGGAATATAGCCATGATGATCAGCTCCCCAGATATTAATGATTTTATCAAATCCACGATCCAGTTTATTCATATGATAAGCGATATCTGAGGCAAAATAGGTGCTTTGTCCATTGTCTCTGATAACCACTCGATCTTTTTCATCGCCTAGTTGACTGCTTGCAAACCAGGTTGCTCCGTCTTTTTCATATAAATGCCCTGCTTCGCGCAAACGATTTAATGCCTCATCAATAGAGCCATCATCCATTAACTGTCTTTCTGAGAACCACTGCTGGTAATTTACTCCAAAATCGCTTAGGTCATCACGAATATCCTCTAAAATACCATTCAAACCGGATTGAAAAACATCACGATATTGCTTATCTCCTAATAAAGTTTTTGCACGTGTAATCAACGCATCAATATACAATTCTTTATCGCCGCCCTGGGGCTCATCAGCAGGCATTTCTTCAAAAACCAAAGCGACAGGATGACGATATTCATTACTTGATTCACGATGCAAGTTTGCCGCAATTTCACGAATATAATCGCCACGATAGCCATTACTTGGAAAAGTAAGCAACTCGCCACATTCTTCAAGATAGCGCAACCAGACACTGGTCGCTAAGATATCCATTTGACGACCGGCATCATTAACATAATACTCGCGCTGTACGTCATAGCCTACTGCGGTTAATAAATCGGCAACAGCAGAGCCATAAGCAGCTCCACGTCCATGCCCTACATGCAGTGGTCCCGTTGGGTTTGCAGAGACAAATTCGACCTGTACCTTTTGCCCCGCTCCCAGCTGGCTTAATCCAAACTTGTCACCTTGCTTATGTATACGCGTAATAACCTGATATTGTGCTTTGGGGTCTATAAAAAAATTAATAAACCCAGGTCCGGCAATCTCTATTTTAGTCACACTGGCATCAACAGGAATGGCTGCTACAATTTTTTCTGCCAATTGACGAGGATTCATTTTGGCTGATTTAGCCAGTATCATCGCCAGATTACAGGCAAAATCACCATGCAGCTGATCACGAGTACGCTCAATAGTTATAACCGGATTGAATTCCTGTTCTATTACAGAGGCTGTTTTCAATGCTTCTACAGCATATAATAAAAGAGATTCGAGCTTTTTTTTCATGTGTTTCTGAACTTAAAATGAAATGACAAAACTCTTTATTATCCCTGAAAATTGCATATGCTGAAAGTATAAAAAAATTGATTAAACTCTTTCGCTCTATAATGCTTGCAAGAATATAACTTACAACCTTTGCAAGTGAGCACTTTTGCCCTGCTAATAAATGCAGGTATATAATCCCCCAAACCTTTAGCGAAACGGGGCTTTCACCCCATTTTCAACATTTGGACATCTCTTAACAGCATAAATGTTCCAAGCGGGATGAATATCTTACTTAGGAATGGGAATCAAATAACGTGTGCATTCTGACTTGTCTTTTTGTTCG
>CAZLLL010000201.1:0-6209 GCA_964560255.1 uncultured Methylomonas sp. | reverse complement strand
GTATCATTATTTAAATAGAACTCCTCCATCAGCGCCGCTTCTCTCACCAACGCTTCTATTGCATCAGAACGCTTCATTATTTTAACGTACTCGGTAATTGCTGGATATGCCACCGAAGCCAGAATACCGGTAATGGCAACCACCACCATCAGCTCAACCAGTGTGAAGCCTTTACTATTACTGCTTTTCATTATCTCTCTACCTCATGCCAGAAGGTTTTGCGAATACCTAAACCAAAATCTGCACTCTGACACTCAGTACCCACACATAAGGTTGGCGCCTGGTCAGAGGTAATGATGACATTTGGTGAAGGTGGAATGCCGCCACGCTTTAGATCTATGTGTCGTTGTGGTCGTTTATCTACACCCGCAGGGAACGCGGGCGTTGCATCGAGAATATCCAGAAAGAAGACTTTGCCATTACCCGCCTTAGGCTCACAGCTATCTGTACTCGATGTAAAATCTGGCACATAGGTAGTAACCACTGCCGTGCCTTCGATAATCAGCGCCTCAGACAACCCTTTTTCACCGATCCAAGCACCAGACCCATCGTCCAGATCAATATACCAGCCATCCGCTGCTGCAATATTTCCCAGTTCTGCATCTCGTGCCGCATCATCAACACCATCACCGCCAGCAATATTATCGGTGACGTCTTGCAAAGAGGCATTTGTCAATAATGCATAATCCGCAGGGTCGGTAATGCTACCTGTTCGCTTGTCTTTCAACATATAGATACGGTCTTGTATCACTTCGTTTAAAGGGTGCGCTCTAAAACCTGACGCAATCACCATGCCATGGTATTTCCCATTAGGATCATCCACCAAGGCTACATCAGGAGGGTAATAAAAACGACGCGCTTCTTCCGCGGTCGAACCGGCTAGATCGGCAACACGTCCGCCAATAATGGAATCTTTCAGGGGCAATCCATTGGGATTATCAATATCAATATCAAAACGGAATATTTGCCCACCCATATCGACTGCATACAAGCGATCTATAAAACCATCACCACTAATATCCAACGGTTTAATGCGTGCTGGTATGCTGTACTTCATCTCACTAATATCGGTATCACCACCACTTGAGCCCATCCACAAACGTTTGCCAGAAGTTGCATCAGCAATGAAAACCGCACGCCCAACACTGTCACCCAATGGCGGCCGCACTACGGCGTCATCTTGCGCCACATCATAACCACCACCAAAGACCAATACTGTCTTTTCTGTTGCACCGTCTTTAATTTTTTCAACATTGATGGTTGACCAGGTTTCGCCCAACTCAGCATAATCCCCGACACCGCCTTTTATCACCCACAGCAGTTTCGGCATATTTCTATCGGTTACATCCAATGCATATATGTTGTTACCACCACGACGCATGCCAATATACAGATACACGTGGTCTGT
Source organism: uncultured Methylomonas sp. (assembly GCA_964560255.1). GTDB lineage: Bacteria > Pseudomonadota > Gammaproteobacteria > Methylococcales > Methylomonadaceae > Methyloprofundus. The sequence continues at coordinate 4,801 of CAZLLL010000201.1, read as the reverse complement.
TCCAACCTCAATCGTGCCATTACCGTTGGCATCATTTATCCAGGCTACGACGTTACCGTCCAGAGCATATAACTTAGCACTGCCAGCATTCTCCATGCTTACCGTTAGCTTATCGAGCAGCTCCTGAGGTATAAAAGAAAACAGCTCCTTACCGTCATCTGTATCAATTGCATGCAGGTAACCATTATTTGTAGCGACATAGGCTACAAGGTCAGCTTCTCCTGCAATTTCGCCATACTGCACCAGCGCTGGCTCTGCATGCAACGGGTCTCCCATTACGCCAAACACGTCCGTGGTATCATGATTTTTGTTTTTATCGAAAACATCCATACCATGCGCCCAATTCAGTAAAGTTGTGCGGTAGGGCGTACCAGCAATTTTCTCAGGAAATCCAGTAATAGCCAACAGGCTGTCAGTTAGACCCGCATTGGCATCATCAACAGCATTCACCGCGTCTGTTAATGCAGATGTGCTGGGAACAAACACTCCATCAGTATTAGTGTACGCCCCCGTCAAGGTATAGATATTCCTGCCTGTCGACAGCACGCTGACAGCGCCTCCTTCGCTAACCACTGGCCCATCGGGGCCCACTTCACCACCTTCAGGGGCAGCAGCCGTTGTATCTGTCCAATAACTGATAGCTGAATGTTTGAAAAAACCGGTGTCGTTATCAATTGCTTCTGCACCCGTTTTATCCGCAATAAAAGGGATTATTTTAGCCGCGTCAGTAGGATCGGTCTTAAAAGCCAGTTTATATTTTTTAAAATTACCATCCCAGCTTTCATTCTCACCCGGTTTAAACAAAGTAAAATACAGATCATTCAGATGGGTAGAACGGTTAAAGGCGTTCACTGATACCGCAGGAGAGGAAAACGAAGTATCTGTTTCCAGCACTCGCTGAACAATATCAGCAAAAGCCACCACTAAAGAAAGGGCGTCATCAGCGGCATAATACTCACCCGTGCCAGATACATTTTTACTTACCGTTGCTGTCCCCTGCAGCAATTCAGCTGCGGAAGGAATATCCAGACCAATAGTAAAGGTTGAAATAAACTGGTCACCCGCAATACTGCCCTGGTCATGGCTCGCGATATGGTCGGCAATTTCTTCCAGACAACTACTGGTACCAATAAGACCGCAACCACCACTGATACCAATATTGCTAATTTTTCCACTAGCGTCATCACCAACAGGCGCTCCATCAGTCAATAACACAATATAATTTTTCTGGCAGGTATCACTAATTGATGATTTATAGATGGAACTACCGGCGGGAGTTCTTGAATTTGAGTGACTTAGACGTGAAACATTCTCTGTTGTCGTAGAAGCTCCCGGACTCACAAGTTGTTCAACACTAGAGCTATCACCATAATCGACACTACTGCCTTGCATATATTTAACGGCTTCATAATAGCTTTCAGATATCGGGGTATTGCCTCCATCCCACATTTTTGATAACTCAAACAAAAAGTCTGTCTTGACATCCTCAATAGGGCCCATGGGCGTAATCACCAGACCACCACTCCCGTTTCTGCTATAACGCATCAAACCTACATTAATGCCTTCTGAGGCTTCAATCACCGACGTCAGGGCGGTTTTCATTACCTGTAAACGGGTTGCAGTAACAGGTGGTTCGGAAGCTATGTAATTTAAATAATTACCTGAATAGAGCGTTTCACTCGAACCATTTGACGTCCAGGCAACAACCCCTGAATCACCCGCTTTCCAGCCATCTTCACCAACAGCGTCGGTAGCATACGGTTGACCATCACTGGTGTTTTCACCGTGGACACCCTGGTCGGCTTTACATTCCACAAAATTATCTAGAAAATTCTCATCAATGTGATTCATTGATCGCCATTTAATAACCGTCCCTGCAACATTCAGCCTATACTGCGCTATTCGGTCTATATACAATCCAATGTTTTGCAGGGCAAAATGTGCCGTATCACACTTTAGTGCACTGGCGTTAAACTGGTCCATTGTACTAATATCATAACCTTCTGCCACACCATCTGGATGACAGTACATTTCCGGACCCGTGAATTTTGTCCCAGCAATGGTTTTAGGACCAAAACTAATGCCCATATATACTCGGCTCGCATCAAAACAGGCCAGGTATGTTATTGTAGGGTCATAGTTGGGATATGTTGAGGTCAACTCGGCGCCCATACTTCCAGAGGTATCCAAAACAAATAATATATTGGCAGCCGCTGCATCTGTCGCATCAATTGAACTGGAATATATTTCGATGTCTTCTGCCAGCACGGGGGCACTGCACAGCACGCCATAAAGCATGCCTATCAGCATAACTTGTGATTTATTGCTTACCTGTTTCATAACATCTTCCTCTTGTATAGATCACGCTACTATAACGTGCAATATGTATTTATTGATTCATGGCTGATTCGTTCAACCATGATTTATTACTTACAGCTCGAACTCCAAATGAATGGCAAGCCGTGTAACATTGGCATATAACACTCTCAGAATTAGCTTGTGTGCATTACCATTTAATGCGCGTAACCTGTGTATGCTCTACATTAATAAAAACGGTCGCTGACTTACCCAATCTGTCTGCTGCCTGCTTAAGTGGCACTTCAGCATTATTTTGAAATGCTCTGGTTTCTGCTGTCACTGCAAGGGTTAGTCGTTTACAGTCATCACATAACTTGCCCTGAACAAAGCCACTGCCATCATCATTCAGCGAGATACGCAGTGATTCCACCTCCATCGCATGCTCAAGAATTTCAATCGCATGTGCAACTACACCAAACATTAATAAAGAAGCCAATAGTAGGTGGCTTAGTGGTTTTTTGTTTCTCATGATTTTCAGAATATTCATAACGCTTCCTCAAAAAAAATTATTAGATATCACATGCAGCGGCAGGATAACGTATACCCTGCACCTGAGTAGATGTCGCCAGACCCTGTAAGCCAGCACTTGTTTGATTAAAACCATCTGCTGTAACCGAAAAATAATTGTAATAAAACCCGCGACCTTCTTCTAAACTGCTACCAACCCCGACCAGACAGCCTGCTTGTACCATATTGCCGGTAAGCGAGGTCACACCGGGTATTGTGCCGGGCATCACGACAATTTGATTTGCGATATCCTGCATATCTAGATTGGTATCGCCTGAAATAGAAAATGACAATACCGACTGCACCGCATTAAAAGCAAGATGATGCTGTCGCGCATTGCTGGTGGCTTTTAATTCGACGTTGGTACTATTCATAGAAGAAACACCGATCAAAGTCATTACACCCAGCAACACCAACGCTAAAATCAATACGAAACCCTGTTGTTGAGCAGCAGGTGCTTGCTTAGCTCGCAGCGGCTTTATGCGTTGTTTTATTATTGCTTGATTATTCATATTTCTATACTCTGGTCTACATACATCAATAAGTTAATTTCTCAAGTTGACAACACTGGTGACTAAAAAAAAACGAAAGTCATCTACGCCACCAAAATCAGCCGCATCAGCACCCGCAATACGAAAAGATTTAGTAGTATCAATACCTATTTGCTGCTCATCAGAACGCATCAACAACCAAATTTTTACCGCATATACATTTGCCCAGTCGTTTGCGGCAATAGTATTGGCATCCACATAACTGTTGATTACCGTGCCACCTGTAGTATCAATACCAAACTGTACTTGCAGATCAACCACACCCGGTATTAACAACTGGTTTTGCAGTGCAGGCCCATTGACCAGAGCAACACGGCGCAGTGAAGGTATACCATCGCCAGGAGCATCAGTAAAATTACTAATGTAATAGGCATACGCATGCAGTTCATAGTTTTGTGTTAATGCGGCTGCGTCATAAGAATCAAGCGTCGGTGGCGTATCGCCGACAAATACACGACCATTGACAAAATTACTGCGCACATACGCTTGCCCCGCTGTTAATATTGGCAGGTTAGCATCAGCATAACGGACTTCAAGAATGTCTGTGCCCGCCACATAGTTTTCACCCGCAGGTATACAGCTTGCAGCATAAGGATTGCCCGCTACTCCATCGGTCGCAAATAAACGTAACGACAGGTTATATGCCCAGCCCGGTGCCGCAGCACAATCGCCAGCAGGCGCAGTGGGCACAGTGGCACAGGCGGCATCACCTGATGTGCATTCGATCAAACTGCTCCTGTTAGTGCCGCCCCAAGAACCCGCGTGGCGTAAATCATGGGAAATCATATCGATGGCAAATCGTGCATCCGCCACCATGTCCATTTGCACTTCACTGATTTTTTGTGCATTTCGCGATGCCGAATTCATCGAAAAAGCCCCGCTCATAATGATAAGGCCAACCACCATTGCCACCATTAATTCAACCAGTGAAAAACCCCGAGATTTACTCATAGGGAATTTTCTAATATGGGATTGTTTTAGATTAACTCGCATATCTCGTCCTAACATGGGCTCTGAGTACAAACAAAGGCGGTGGTGCTAATTCCTTTTGCTTCGCCACTAGACGTTGTTTTACTGCGCTCTTGCCAGTTCACATTAACCGTTACCACGGCCATTCTAGAGGGGGGCACAGCGGCTACCACGGCTATATTAGTTGTCGCGGCTGCCGGTAAACCCGCTTTAAGGTTCTCACTCCACCAAAAGACATCATCGGCTGCCAACTGGGCAGGCAGACATATCGAGCCAGTGCTACAGCCACCGGATGCACCACCACCCGCACCTACATAAGAGGCCAGTGCAGTTGGATTGGCTCGCATACTTTCGATTATTTCGTCAACTTTCATGGTTGCTATAGAGTTATAAACCGATGTTTTACCTGCTTTAAG
>CAZLLL010000200.1:0-6216 GCA_964560255.1 uncultured Methylomonas sp. | reverse complement strand
AAAAGGTTTTTTTTAACTTATTGTTTATTTTTCTATTCGTTGCGGGTTTTTTTGCAACCTATCAACTTCCTGTTGAACGTTATCCAAATATAAATTTTGGTGAAGTAGCGATTACAACAATTTATCCCGGTGCATCACCGAGTGATGTAGAAGCATTAGTGACACGGAAAATAGAGGAAAGTATTGAAAACGCAGAGAGTATAGAATGGATAAAATCCAAATCATTTCCAGAACGCTCACAAATTAACCTTAAATTTATAGACGACACTGATTTTGATTTTCTCTATAGCGAAGTGCGCTTGAAAGTACTCAATATTGTCAATGAACTGCCTGCTGAAATAGATCCTCCATCATTTGAAATCTATACTGTAAATGATCTTTTCCCAGTTGTAACAATTAATATCAGCGGCTCGCAAAATAACCGAGCTCTAACATTAATTGCGAAACAAATAAAAACGCATATAAGAAAATTACCAGGCATTAAAGAAGTCAAATTAATAGGCGAATACACCAGAGAATTTCATATACTTCTAGACCCCAATAAATTACGCCATTTTGGTATTAGCTATAATGAAGTCGCTCAAGCATTAAAAGAAATCAACATTTCTATCCCCGCTGGTAATATTAATACCCCCAGTGGCAACTACCTCGTAAAAGTAGATGAAACATTCAATGACCGTACTACAGTTATAAAATCTATTATACGTAAAGATGGGGATTCAGGCTTTATCCGCCTAGAAGATTTAATCAGTAACGCCCAGCTTGCCTATCGAGACCCAACCATTATTTCCTCAGTCAATAATAAAAATGTTATAGCCTTAAATGTTATAAAAAATAATTCGGGCAATGCCCTATCGATCAAAGAGGGCATACAAACTACACTCGAAAATCTTCAACCCTTACTTGATCAAGAACAACTACAAATTACGTTGACGCGTGATTCCACCATAAAAATTAACGATGGAATGAGTACACTTGGTTTAAATATGTTGATGGGAATGATTTTAGTCTCATTAATTATCTGGTACTTTATGGGTATCAAAAATTCTGGGCTCATTACCATAGGAATTCCATTCTCGTTTATGATTACCCTATTACTGATGCACCTGACAGGTAATAGTCTAAACGAAATGACCTTATTTGCATTCGTTCTAGTTACTGGCATTATCGTCGATGATGCCATTGTTGTGACTGAAAATATCTTCCGTCATATACAAGAAGGCAACAGTTTACATCAAGCAGTCATTGTGGGCACCTCGGAGGTTGCCTTACCCGTTTTAGCCTCAACACTGACAACTATTGCTGCCTTCTTACCCATGCTGCTTATGTCTGGATCGACAGGTGAATTCTTTGCCCAGATTCCAATTGCAGTAACCTATGCACTTATTGCCTCACTGGTGGAATGTTTAATTATTCTCCCGCTTCATTATTTAAATTACGGCCCGAGTGATCATAGCGGATTATCACCGCACCTTGAAAAAGATGATATTATCTTATCTACCATCAGATATATTACCAAGAAAGCCCTTAGTGTTACTTTAAAAAATCGTCGCACCAGCTTAATGATCGTCGGTGCCCTGTTTGTCATTTCAATGGGTATTTTAGGCGTTTCCATATCAGGAAAATTTCCCTTAGTTAAAATACAGTTTTTCCCTAACGATTATTCCGTTTATTTTGTCAATGTTATTGCTAAATCAGAAACATCTATAGAAGAAGTTGATAAAAAAATCAGAAAAATATCTCAATACATACAGAATGATGGCCCAGGAAAATCACAGTCTGCAGCAGGCTTTGCAGGCTATTATGTCGGCGACAACTATCTCCCCGTATTTAGCAGTAACTACGGAAATGTTATGGTCACACTACCCGAAAAAGGAATGCGCAGCTTTTCAGATCCTTTGCAGCACCTTGAAGAGATGCGTAAACGATTAAAGAAGCAATTTGAGCACGATGGTTACCAAATAAGATTGGAAACTCAAAAAGAAGGCCCTGCCACGGGTAAAGATATAAGTATCCGCATTTTAGGTAGCAATGACGCATCAATAGAAAAGCTCGCAGAAAAGCTAGAGGCATTTTTATCAGCAGCGCCTTCTATAGCCCCTTATTTACTTGACTTGAACAGCAGCCAAGGACAACTGAAACGAGTCATTGGCTTTAAAATTGACCATGAAAAAACCAGAGAATATCAATTAAAAGATAGTCACGTCACACAGCTCGCTGGTAGTGTATTAGACGGACAATATATAGGGACTTACCGACAAAATAATGAAGAAATCGACTTAAAACTCGCTATAGACCCAAAAAGTATCACCTCTCTACAAAAGGTTTTAGAAATACCCTTTATAGAAAACTCAGCGGGAGGTATTCTTTTAGGCGATATAGCAAAACTCCATATATATTCTGAACCAGGCGAACTAAACCGCTATGATTTTCAACGTTCAATTGGTTTTAGTGCTGACCTAAAATCTGATGCGCCTACAAATATAGCAACCGTACAAAATGAGATATGGACATTTTACAATGAAATACGACATAACTATCCAGGTGCTAGTATGATTTTTGCGGGCGACCATTCAGCCACGCAGAAATCATATGCCTCATTAGCTTATGCATTTATTGTTGCTATCCTGGTCATCTACCTTATTTTAGCAACTCAATTCCAGTCCTACCTACAACCAGCTATTATTTTATCCGCAATAGTCTTTGCTTTAATTGGTGTTATTTTAGGTAAGTTCTTCACCCAGTCAATCTTTACAGTCAATAGTTTTCTAGCCATTATTGGTGTTGCAGGCGTTGTAGTGAATGACTCGCTGATGCTAGTAGACTTTATGAATAAAGCCTATCGTTCAGGGTTTTCACGACATGAAGCGATTAATGAAGGTATTAGAGTAAGGCTTAGGCCTATTGTGCTGACTACTTTAACAACCACATTAGGGCTTTTGCCTATGGCAATCGGAATTCCAAGCTACTCTCTGGTCTGGGGCTCTATGGCATCGACTTTTGTCACAGGACTAGTCACCGCAACGTTCTTAATTTTATTTATCGTCCCTTTATTATGGGATATGGTTCAAATAAGGCAAGAGAACAAAGTCATAAGGCTTTAATGACAAGCTATTGCGGCGTAAAAATATAGCTCTTTTCCTTTTGGTGTGAAGGTACAATGCATTAATAGTTGCAATAAATGAACCCTGAAACTTTAGCTATGAAGTAACTACTCAGGCTATGATTTATTGGGCTGTAGCGATTTTGGCACTTCATTTTGGATCATAAAGGCAGAAAAATAGACATTTTTTAACTGTTCAGCTGCTTTTTATGCCACAAATATCCCTACAGCCTAGGAAGCAATAGCCTGAGTAGTGACGTTATGAAATTAAAATAAGCGTGGTAGTCCAGTCGTACTCTTAACAAATTAAAATGAATGTCCCGGATAAAAACATTAATTAAATTTCACAGAAACTTTGAAACTTTTTTTAGGAGACTCACAATAAATAGCCTACCCATATTGCGCAGAATTTTTTTTATTGTCTCGGGACGCTAGTCAAAACTATGCACTTTAGTGCAAGACTTTAGTTGATACACACTTTTTTGTACAATGTGATCATGAATGAACAAAGACACGGTAGCCATACCGTAAGTATTTTAATGGTACATATAGTTTGGGTGACTAAATATCGCTACCCTGTTTTGCAAGGTAATATTCAAAAACGTTGTAGAGAGTTAGTGATGCTGAAGATGTTAGGATTCTAAAAGGTGTTGTGACGGAAGAGTTAGTGCAAGAGTATTTAGAGCACCCTAGAAATCCATCAAACAAGGATTTAGAAAGTATGATCCTTGAGTAGTAGTGGACTTTCAGTCCAAGAGCAATCTATGCACTTTCAGTGCATAGTGGTTGAATTTCAAGACAGAAGAAATAGATGCATAGCAAACTACGTAGGTATTTATGTATCGGAAAAGACAGATAAAAAAGGTCTGTAAGATGGGGATCAGTTACCCTAGTAAACTATTTAGGAATAGCCTCTGAATGCGTTAGGTGGCTGTTTTGTTTTTTGTTGACGTGCACCAAGTACATTCTTAAGTCTTTAACTTAGACATGTTTATTTTTTAAGGAAATCTATGCTTCACTACGACTGTACGGATTTTATTGGTAACAAAATAGAGCCATTCATCTTATGCGTTGTTTTGTCTCTCTTTACTTTTTCCGTACCAGCAGTAGAAGTTATCATAAATGCTGAAACTATGGATCAAATAACGGATCAAAATGAATTACGCTCTATTTTTAGTTTACGTAAACGAACCTGGTCAAATGGTAAGAAAATTCGAGTTTTTGTTTTACCTGATAATAACGTGATACATAAAGCATTTGTTAAAGAAAAATTACACATGTTTCCTCATCAATTGCGCCGTACTTGGAATAGAATGACATATACAGGTACTGGGCAACCACCTATCATAGTTTATTCAGTTCCAGAAATGCTGGAAAAAATCAAAACCACACCCTATGCCATCGGTTATTTAAATAGGAGGATTGAAGATGAAAATATTCGTTTCTTTGATGCTCAATAAATTAATATACTTTCTGTGTATTTTTTCTTTTGCTGTCAATGCCCAGCAAGTCGAGTTAGAGACCACTAAACTTGAGCCAGCACAAGCAGAATATTTTGATTGGTCTGTTCTTAAAAAAGTCTGGGAGGATGATATTCAATTTCACGGCTTTCTGAGCCAAGGATTATTTCATACAACAGGCAATAATGTTCATGGAAAAAGTAAAAATAGCGTTTCTGCGGGATTAACAGAAATGGGGCTGAATATGTCTTATCAAGCGTTTAATAAACTAAGCTTTGTTGCACAAGGACTTTATAGGCGTGCTGGAAAGAATACTGGGAGCGATGGAGAAGGGACGCTGGATTTTGCTTTTTTTGACTTCACTTTTTTTAATTTTAATATGGGCCGTATAGGACTGCGAGCTGGACGAGTTAAAAATCCATGGGGATTCTATAATGAAACTCGTGATGTAGCCTCAACCCACCCAACTATTTTATTACCTTTAGTTTATTTTGACCGCTCTAGAGCACTATTTTTAGCCCTGGATGGCGGGCAGGTTTATGCTGATTATAATAGCTCTATTGGTGATTTTAGTTTTAAACTAAATTATGGTTTGATAAATGCCAATGATGATGAATTACTTAGAGCTATAACTATTAAGCCAGCAGAAGGTCATTTAAAGGGTCAACCAAGTATAATAAGTCAGCTTAATTACGAGATAATGGGGGGGCAGTATGCTTTCGCTATCAGTTATGCGCATGTTGATTTAAACTATAAAGCAGAGAATAAATTAGATCCGTATGCTGGGTTAAAAAGCACATTTGATTCTTTTCTTCTGTCCGCCCAATACAACGGAGAAAAATTTAGTTTTACGGCAGAGTATAATAGGCAGTGGAATCGTTTTTCAGGGGTTGTCAATAGAAATGATAGTACGACTATTAGTGAGTATTGGTATGTCCAAGCTGGTTATCGTATTTTAGATAATTTACAAACGACTATTCGTTATGATAGCGGAGTTCGAGATATTAATGATAGGTCTGGAGAAAGGTTTCATCAGCGGTCTGGATTACCTGCATATTTCATGTTTACTCAGGATATGGTCGTTGGTTTACGTTGGAATATTACACCCGCTTGGATGCTTCGGGCAGATTATTCACGGGTGCATGGGGCTGGGGCTGTTAGCCTACAAGATAACCCAGTTATCTCTGATCTCGCACTTAATTGGAATATATATTCTGTACAAATTGCATTCAGATTTTAAATAATGCTTTTCAGCAAGGAAAATATAATTGCCAGTTTAATGGAATAACATATTGATTTATAATAGTTAGTTTGTATTAATTTATTAATCGTTAGCGTTTCTGTCAATTTTTGATACATTGTGTTACATATGTTAAAAATTATTGAGGGGTTCTTAAATATCCTGCTTTTGCTCATGCAGAAAAGTATATAAAATATTTTTGTATACAATAGCTTACAACCTTAATCTAGTATAAAGAAGGAGAGCGTTTGCAGTATCAAAAAAATAAGCTACGAACATTAAGGAATGTGCCCACGTTATTTTGTGCCCATTCCTATAAGGCGGGATAGTTTTTTAACTATTTTTCCAAAATAGTACCTAGGAATGGGAATCAAATAACTTGTGCATTCTGACTTGTCTTTTTGCTCGCCTTC
>CAZLLL010000199.1:0-6220 GCA_964560255.1 uncultured Methylomonas sp. | reverse complement strand
TAATACATTGTTTTATATTATTTTTATTGACCACGCCAAAGGAAAAAGAGCCAAAAGTGTTAGCTTTTTTTCTTACACAGCTACAGCTATTTCACTCCTGTCATATGCTTCGTTTTAAATTGGTAGCCGAAAAATGTACAGCACACTGATTAACCAAACCAACAAACTCTTTTATTCATGCAAGTCCTTTTATATAACGAACTCAACCCAAAATTAATCCCTGGTCTGGCCAAGCTGACTAAATTTCTGGAAAACGATGATTTTCACTCGGCGGATGTGAAAAAAGTTGGAGATAATTTATATCGCGCCAAGCTTAATCGTAATGATCGCATTATCTTATCTATCTATAAACATCTGGATAAACCTTATGTATTAATACTGGAATATATTAAAAATCACGCTTATGAGAAATCGCGTTTTTTAAACCAGAATGCCAGTTTTGATGAAGATAAGATTCCTACGATTAAAACACCCGATGAGCTAGAAGCAGACGCATTGGTTTACGTAAACCCAAGCCATAAAAGCTTTAATCTGCTGGATAAAATTGTCTCATTTGATGATAGCCAACAATCCGTTTATGCCTTGCAGCCACCCTTAGTGATTATTGGCTCGGCGGGGAGCGGAAAAACAGCTCTGACCTTAGAAAAAATGAAACATGCAGTGGGTGATGTTTTATATGTGACGCAATCAGCCTATCTAGTCAAAAATTCGCGTGATTTATATTATGCACATAATTATGATAATGAAGATCAGCAAGTTGATTTTCTATCATTTCAGGAATTTTTAGAAAGTATTCACGTGCCTGAAGGTAAGCCCATTACTTTTCAGCGCTTTCAGCAATGGTTTAGTCGTTATAAAAAAGGCAAACAGTTAAATGATGCGCACAAAATATTTGAAGAATTTCGAGGCGTTATTACAGGCCCGGCAACGGATAAAAGTTGGCTGAGCAGGGAAGATTATTTGGCGTTAGGCGTAAAGGAAACCATTTTTTTACAACAAGAGCGCGAAGCAGTTTATAGTCTTTTTGAAAAATATCTGAGCTTTTTACAAGAAAACAAACTTTACGATAACAATATTGTCAGCCACCAGTATTTAGACAAACAGCAGACGCGTTATGATTTTGTTATTGTAGATGAAGTACAAGATCTGACTAATATTCAGCTTTATCTGATTATTAAATCTCTGCATCATGCACATGATTTTATTCTATGCGGAGATTCCAACCAGATTGTTCATCCCAACTTTTTTTCTTGGTCAAAAGTAAAAAGCCTATTTTACAAACAGGAAGATTTAGGCAGTGCTGAAAATTTAATTCGTATTTTAAATACCAATTATCGCAATTCACCGCAAGTGACTGAGATTGCCAATAAAATACTGAAGATTAAAAACAGCCGTTTTGGTTCGATTGACAAGGAAAGCCATTATCTGGTTGAAAGCAATGGCCATACTCAGGGCGAAGTGCTTTTCTTGCAAGATAATGACCATATCAAACAGGAGCTGGATAAAAAAACCAAAGCCTCGACCCGTTTTGCAGTTATTGTCATGACCCCTGAGCAAAAGCCAATGGCACAACGGCATTTTAGTACGCCACTGGTTTTTACCATACAGGAAGCAAAAGGCCTGGAATATGAGAATATTATTCTCTACAATTTTTTATCTCAGGAAGAGCAGCGCTATAGGGAAATCAGTAAAGGTGTCACACTAGAGGACTTGGAAAAAGATATTACATTTTCCCGTGTTAAAGATAAAACAGACAAATCTCTGGAGGTTTATAAGTTTTATATTAACTCGCTGTACGTCGCATTGACGCGTGCGATTAAAAATTTATACTGGATAGAAAGTGCACCCAAACAACAATTGCTGGGTTTACTTGGACTGGATAATGCCCAGGCTACACTGGAAATAGCAGACAGTAATTCTAGCCTTGATGACTGGCGACAAGAAGCACATAAGCTAGAGTTACAGGGAAAACAGGAACAAGCTGAGCGTATTCGTGAAGAAATTCTTAAACAAAAAACACCCGACTGGACAGTCATTAGTGGTGATAATTTAACCACACTCAAGGAAAAAGCCTTAGCGCAAAATAACAAAAAAGCCAAATTAGAATTGTTTGAGTATGCTTTGGTATATGAGGATCGTAAGCTACTAAATAGCCTAATAAAATCAGAATTTAAACCCGCACGAAACCCTGATAAGGGACTCCAGCTATTACAGCAAAAACATTATGCGACCTATAGTTTCAAAAAGCCGGATGCAGTGATTAAGCAAGTCAATCTATATGGCCCAGATTTCCGTAATGTTTTTAACCAGACACCGTTAATGGTTGCTGCATGGATGGGTAATGTCGAGGTGATTAAAGCTTTATTTGAGCAAGGGGCTGATACTGAAAAAGTAGATGAAAACGGTTTTACTGCATTACAAATCGCCTTATCTCAAGCCAATGGTGATGAGAGTTATGCGCGAAAAAAACTGGCTGAAACTTACCTTCCCCTAGAGCCAACCAGCATCAGTATTCAAATCGACGGACGCTTAATTAAATTAGACAAACATCAAATGGAGTTTTTTATGTTGAATATGATGATTGCCTTATTTTATCGTGCATTACCCAAAAAAATAGTCCATAGTGCAGGGGCTTTTTCGAGCCAGGATTTTGTCGATGCGGTGCAGTATATGCCCAATAGTGTTTTACCGGAGCGGCGTAAAAAACGCGCCTACCTCTCTAGTATTTTATCCAAGAATGAATTCAGTAGAGAGGATAAAAATAATCGTAAATTATTCTTTCGCATCAAGCATGGGCATTATCTTTTCAATCCCAATCTGGCACTGAAAGTAGGCGATGAATGGGTTAATATTTATGATTTATTATCAATTGATAAACTTGCTTTACAGCATAAAAAACAAGAAGACTGGTGGCGAGTTGATGTGAATGCACATTTATCTGAAACGCTGGAATATAATAAAAATTATATTAAGTTTCAGGTGAGTGAAATTCAAAATAAATAATGGCTTCAAGCTTTTTCTACCTCCTGACATGACAATAGTTCAAATTAATAAAACAACATTCTGTAAAAGTTATATTAAACGTTAGCCTTCAAAAAGGAACAATAAATCGCAACGACTCAGGCATAGAAAGTATTTTAAAATCAATGAATTAAAAAATACTTTCTGATTTTCTATAAACCATCAATATTCAAGCTATCTGATGGTAAGCAAATCCTGATATTTCATAGGGGAGCAGGAAATTAATAATCGTCCAACTGAAAAATATAATATATAAATATCAGTTAGTTATAAATTTATCTTGGATGATTATATTTTTCCATCTCCCTAGGACTAGGGTAACCGTTGAGACCCCCATTTTACAAAGGGGAATCTGAACGGTTACTAATTTTCACCTATTATAGACAATAAAAGATAATGATAAGTAATTTTAAGAAACTGAAGTCAATAGCCATTTTGCTATGTGCTTTAATTCTCACAGCTTGCGCAAATAAGCCTGTTCCTTTCGATGTAGCAACTGAAAATCTAGCGAAGGATTTACTAGGGCAAATGCAGGGGAATAATTTATTATCAAAATCTCATGAAGCAAAAAAAATAGTCATGGATGATTTTACTGATGAAAATAGTGGCGAAGTCATAAAAGTTAGCAAAACAATTGAGGATGCCATCTTTACCGAAGCGGCTAATAACTTCAAACACTTTTCTATATCAAAACTTAACTCCACGAATATCGCTTATGCGGATTATATTATTAACGGAATCATCTCTTTTGAAAAACTAACAAGCAATAGCGAAAAAAAATATTATCACGTATTTGCCTCTGCAACCGATAAAGAAACCGGAGAATTAGTCGCCAAAGCATCCGCTTGGGTACTTGGGACTGAGCTCGATTTTACCCCCATAAAAGAGTATAAAGATTCGCCCATGTTTATGAACGATAAGCGGCATAAAAGTAAAGCGCAGATGGCACGTGGGAAATCAGGCAGTCTTAGTAACAATGAGTATTATCAATCAATTAATACTAATGCCATTTTATCCGAAGCATCACATCTCTATGGAGATAAGAAATATCGTGCTGCTCTCGACTCATATACTTTGGCAGAAAGCAAAGCTGATGGAAAAATCATGAAAACATATGCTGGCCTATACCAGACAAATCTGAAATTAGGAAAACACAAAGCAGCGGAAAATGCATTTGGGAAATTGCTGGAAATCAGTGTTAAAGATAATAATAACCTGAGTGTTAAATTCTTATTTAAAGTAAACTCCACTAAATTCATTTCTGATCGACAATTAAGATTACGTTACAGAATGTGGTTAAGCCAGATTAGTCAGCTATTAAATAGCCAGAAATATTGCACTGAAATTATTGGGCATAGCAGCAAAACAGGCACAGAAGAATACAATAACAAACTGTCAAAACAGAGGGCAAATACTGTCAAAAAACTGCTTGCTGGCTATCATCGCGGCATAAATAGAAAAGCAAGCACGCTAGGAAAAGGCTTTCAGGAAAATATAAAAGGGCTTGGTACTGACGATAGTAGAGATGCTATTGACAGAAGAGTTGAGTTCAAAATTATAGACTGCTCAACCCTGTAAAGGCTCACTTGCATGATAGGCCGCTATTTTTCTGCCATACCAGTTGCCCTGCTCTTTTGTCTTTTGTTTTTAAATACTGCCTCTGCAAACGAAAAACGCCTGGCTTTAGTGGTTGGCAACTCGCAGTATAAATTTGTTTCTCCTTTACCTAACCCTGTCAACGATGCGAAATCAATAACTGATATTCTGATTCGAGCGGGGTTTAAAGTTCTGAAGTATGAAAACCTTAACCAGAAACAGTTCAAGAAAGCCATCAGAGCTTTTGGTGAACTACTTCCATCGGTGGATATAGGACTATTTTTTTATGCTGGTCATGCAGTGCAAGTTAAGGGGCGAAATTATTTAATCCCCATAGATGCAAATATTCAGTTCGAAAGTGATATAGAAATTGAGAGCATTGATTTATCGTCTGTACTGTCAAAAATGGAAGGTGCTCAAACATCATTAAACCTGGTCATACTGGATGCCTGCAGGGACAACCCATTTGTCACTAATAGTCGTTCAATAAATCAAGGTCTGGCGTTTACAGTTGCACCATCAGGCACACTTATCGCCTACTCTACAGCTCCTGGACATACCGCTTATGACGGTACGGGTATCAACGGGGTGTACACTAGCTATCTTATTCGTTACATGCAAATACCAGAAGTAAAAATTGAAGATGTATTCAAGCAAGTTCGTAGAGCGGTAAAAAAAGAAACCGCCGGACAGCAAATCCCTTGGGAATCCTCATCTCTTGAAGGCGACTTTTATTTTTTTAGAACACAAAAAGAAGCAGCTCCTCTAAAGTCCCTGGAAACAACTAAAATAGTCAAAATTAAAAAGTCAGTTGATATACAGGGGCCTCTTACTCCAGATAAAGCTCAAAAAATTACGCAAACTCATGTAATTAAACAGCCACTTGATCACGACTTAAGTGTCAATATTAAATCTATGGTAAACCCGCAACTTACTGTTTGTGAACAATATTTTAAGATCAATAATCTTTATAATAAATCCATTAAAAACGCCTTGGTTTGCTATCAAAACATACTCCTTGAAGATAAAGACAATATCCGAGCTTTACAAGGAATAGACAAAATAACCTCTATATATAAAAACCTTTTTGGACAAGAATTAGAGAACAATATGCTAAGCAAAGCTGAGTATTCACTCACTATATTAAAAAAAATCTCTCCTGATTCTGAATTTGTAGCAACTGCGCAGCAATCACTTGATAGTCAACAGGCTGCTACCAAGAGTAAGCCAGCTAATAGGTTTTTTTGCAGTGATCTGCGCGAGAAAGAAACATTTTCAGGTACTATGGGGTTTAGCGAATTGACGATGGAGGAAAAAGAATACTTGTATTCACATTGCGCATACTAACGCATAAGTAACGTAACCATTTAGTCCCCCTCCTTAGGAACGTGCACGAAATAACTTGAACAACTGACTTGCGGTTGCACAAATAGTTAAGTAGCCCGCTATGCGCCTGTTGTGCACCTTGAAGACGAACAAAAACTCTGTGTCAGTTTCTCAAGTTATTCGGTGGTGAGTTCTATTGGCTGTTTAGAAGAATTAGGTTATTAATAACTCACATTGAGCGGGTATGGTTTTATATTTTTCGATTAACTTTTAATTT
>CAZLLL010000198.1:0-6224 GCA_964560255.1 uncultured Methylomonas sp. | reverse complement strand
CGGACAAAAAGACTCGCAATATTGGATGATTATTTGTTTCCATCTCCCTAAGCTTTATAGCCAATTGATTATAAAGGGTTCCCATATTTAGAATTGCTGTAAAAATATAGTCTTCCATTTGTGCTTTCTGTCACCAGTTTCATTTTCTGCGTCATGAAATTTTGTAGCTTAGGTTCCAGGCGTTTCATACTGTTAGTATGGGGTGCTGAAACAAACCATACGCGTGGATATTGATAGAGTATGTTTTGCAATTCTTCATAACTACGTAACACAGGGTTTCCTGCCCATTTGTCCATATAATAAGGTGAATCGGCTGGATTAAAAAAAACAGCGGAAGAGGTGATGGACTGTAAAAAAAAATCGCCAGTCAACTGGGTATATACTATCAATGGCGAAGGGGCTTGTACAATAATAATATCACCTGCATGATAA
Source organism: uncultured Methylomonas sp. (assembly GCA_964560255.1). Classification (GTDB taxonomy): domain Bacteria; phylum Pseudomonadota; class Gammaproteobacteria; order Methylococcales; family Methylomonadaceae; genus Methyloprofundus. The sequence continues at coordinate 5,792 of CAZLLL010000198.1, read as the reverse complement.
TGCTTTTGTAATGCGAGGGCTATCGTACGAAAGCTGGCTCCCCGATGAGCATATAAAAATTCCAGAGGGGGAGATTTCTGGGTGCCTGAGAAAATATTTAAGCCTTGTAATCCATACGGTGATGCAATAGCAATTTGCAGTGTAAACAATACTATCATGCAGGATTGTCCAATGACATTAAGTGATCCCAGTGACTTTGAGTTTAAGGCACTAGATAAGCAATCGGAAAATAAAAAGGTTGCAGCTGCAGCAATGATAATGACATAAGGCAATAAAAAATAACTATAACGTAATGCATAAAGACCCAAAAAAATGGTTAAGAAAATTTGGCAACCTACAAATAATATATACAGGAAGCGCATATTCTGGTGTTTTTTAAGAAAAAAAAGACCCACGATAAAAAATACAGTGATTAGCATATGGGCATCACTTTGTACAAAAGCATGTACATAGAAAAAAGGAGAAAAATCGGTGCGTGCAAAGGCAAGACGCAAAAAAGAAATATCACCGAGTGAGCTGCCCAGCTTTTCAAAAGGATAGCGAAGTATTGTTCTGTAAGTTAATTGAGCAACGACTGCGAAAATTATTAAGCATGAAGCATACCATGTATGTTTATTGCTTAGCCAATTCGACTTTTTATTGTGCATCAACAGCCCGATAATTAAAAATACCGGTAGAAGAATGCCAGAAACCTCCCAGCTGAAGAAGGTTGCCAGAAAACATAAACAAATTAAATAGGGTTGAATATTGCTAATATGCGGAGTGATAAAAAAACGATGTACCTGCATCGTTAGCAATAGCGCAAAAAATTGTAATTGGGAGGGGTAAAATGCATTATTCCCCCAATAAATTGTCCAGGGAAGTATAGCGAAAAGCAAGGCAGAGAGTAATCCAACTCTGCGACTAAACAGAGTTGTAGCAAAAGAATAGATTAACAGGCTAGTGCCTACTGCAAAAAGTGCTGCTGGCAAGCGCGCAGAAAACTCACAAAACCCTAAAAAAAATATGGATAAAGCAATAGGATAAGGAACTAGCTCATAGGTTGATAATCGAAACTCCTCTCCACCTCGCCATTTAAAAGAATAGCCTTTTTCTAATACGCCTTCCTGGGCATAGCGAATCATGCCAGACTCGTCCTGGGTAATGGAGGGGGCATCAATATTTTGCAGACGCAAATAGAGTGTCAGTAGCGCAATGAAAGCGGGGATGGCGAACTGCCAGAACAAACTGTGTATTTGCTTGCTTGACACTGGATCTAAGTCTCTTTTATGAATGTATTGTTGGTGCGTTTACATTCGGTGCCGAGTCGCCATAATAATAAAGTAATCATTATCACGATCCATAAAGGAACAACGACTGGGTAGTAATGTGCAAGATTAAATCTGCTGTCTGCATTGATAATGATAATGGCACTCAGTAAACAAGACGCTAAAGCAAAGGGCTGGCTGAAGGCAAGACATGCTTCGGCGAAGCTGAATTTTTTATGCGTTGTCAGCAACGGAATAAGCCAGATGGCAGGTAATAAACAACTTAATAAAATGAGCATAAACCATTTGAACTGTTTGTACCCTTGTCTTAAGGTGTATTTTAGGGGGGCAGTTAAAATAGTGGCTTTTAATATCGGTAGGTATTGTCCCGGTACAATTGAAACATATTGACAAAGCTTTTTACCACAATTCCACTCTGGAGCAACTGAAAAATTTATTAGACTATTCCTGGTTGTTATGAATCCACTGATTGCTACTTTATCAAGCCGGTTGCTGGCACTTTGGAATTGTATAGATATTTCATTTTTTCCCTTTTGTAAATAAGCCGCAATGCTAAAATAATCCATTTTTTCCTGTTGCTTTGATTTTGTAGGGAATACTAAGTCATTGATCGTTAATTGATAGCTACCCTCGGTGCTAATGGATAGCCATGCATTGTTAATAGTATCAGTATCAAGTTTAAAAGTTTTAGAGATCTTCAGTCGCCTGAGGTTTAAATAGTTGAGCCAGATCCAGTTTGTGGGTTGAAGTTTTTGTAGTTCATCACTAGAAATGGTAAGCGGGCTTGTTTGTTTATCAAGGTTATTTAGCTTTGTTGTTGCTAAAAGCCAGGCATTGTCTACATAATCATTTTCAAACCATTTTAAAAGCCCCTGCTTTTGGAACAACTCTTTATTTTCTACTCGCCAACTCTTGTCGCTGGATAGAGTTGTTATTTTACCTAATGTACGCAAATGTAACTTGGCTATCGTTTGTGCGCTTATATATCTTTGCTGGCTGACTGAGCGAACGGCGAGGGTATTTCTACCTAACTGGAGAAAGGGCGTGGCACTATAAACTTCGACAGGCTGCTCTGCATACAATGTTTTTTTTCCTATGATGTGCCCGTTAAGGTATACGATAAACTCGTCCTTAGCCGAAACGCTCACAAAAGCCCATTCAGCTGGGCTGTTTAAATTAAAACTTTTTCGCACATACAAAACTTCGGATCCACCTGGATATTCAAGCCACTGCTGCTGTTGCCAGGAAGGAAAAAAGTTTGAAATTTGTAAAAATGCTTGTCCCTTTAAAAATATTTTGCTTAAAAAAAAAGCAAACAGTAATAAGATTACCAGCGAGATAAAAAGTGTTTTATTGTTGTTGTTCCAGTTTACTTTGTCTTTATTCATCAGAAGCCGCTTAATGCCCTTGTTACCCGGTAGTTTTTGGTATTATCTAGCTTAGTACATAATAGATAGGCTTTGCGCGCTTGTAACCAGTCTTTAGCGCGAGTATATGCATCACCTATAGTACAATAAATATCTGCTTTGATGGAAGGATGATCAATTTTATGGGCATAGGGTCGTAGTAACTCTAATGCTTGTTGTGGTGTGTTTAGTTTAATATAAAGCGTGGCTAGAAAAAAACGTGTAGCGAGTTGGTCTATTGATAGTTGCTGAAAGGCTTGTAGTGCTTTATGTAAATGGCCGTGTTTATATTCTGACAGTCCCTCACTAGCCCATAACTGGTTGATCAGGCGCTTGCTGAATTTAACAAGGGATTTTTCCAGGAGGGTGACTGGTAAATAATTATTATCTGCTTTCTGTAGTAGGGTTCGTGCCTGTCTATAACGACTAGCTGGGGCATTGTATCCATTAAACAGTTTATATTGTTGAATGATGATCCATGCTTTAGAAATGTTGTTTGCTGGATGATATTCATGCAGCAATGCAGCATAGGCATCGGCGACCTTTATTAGAAAAGGTGTCGAATAATTTAGAACTGGATTGAGTTTGAGTGCCCGTTGGTAATTTTGCAACGCTTCGTGAGTATGATCGTTTGCCAGTTGTTGATTGCCATGATGCTGTGCTTGTGCCGCTTGTAGTAATGAGAGGGTTGGGGCATAATTGGTTAATAAGGCAGAGCCAGTTATTAGAATGAGCGTGATCGGTAGCTGAAAAGAGTGCTGCCAGTGTTTCAGTAGTATCATTAAAATTGCTATGCTGCTTAGCACAGAAATATACCAGCCTATACTCAGCATACTGAATACAATTCTTACCTGATCAAGTAAGGTCTCAAACTGTAGGGTAGGAATATAGGTTGGTTCAGCATTGATATTTGGGATAAAATACTCACCGGTAAAATAATTTAACTGTTGTCTTTCCTGGCTTTCTATTAGATAGTTAACTAGCCAGTCTGGGTGGGTCAAGAGAATGTGCCATGGTAAAAATAAGAGTTGTGCTAATGCAATGCATACTAAAACCAAGGCAATAAAAAATTTTCTGTATACTAAAAATACACAGGCAAACAACATCAATAACTGCAATGATATGCCTACTGAAGTGGGAAAATACGCTTGCCAGCTCCAGTCCAGTTGATAAGCATTTAACGATTCTGACAGGGGATATTCCAGCCATGAAACAAAAACCGCTGTTAGAGTTAATAGCAGTAGAAATGCGATTAGGAAGAGCACGTCCTGGGCTCTTTTTGAGGTTTAATTAACTGGCGAAAAAGCTGCCATTCCTTTGTTGGAATAAGTTTAAAAAGGTAAATCAGCAGTAAATAAATGAAAAGATACAAGACACTGCCAAGCCCCATAAGCCAATAATTTCCGTTTTCTACGCTCCAGTACAACAAAATAGCCGGTAGGATACAGGCAATGATAGTCCGACCAAAAAAAACATGGTAGCTTGCCGAGATTCCTCGTTTGTTCAATATTATTGCGCCAGTGATAAAAAACAGTGCCTCCGCAAACAATGTTGCATATGCTGCACCGAGATTGTTGTATAAAGGAATCAGCCAGAAATCTAGCCCAACATTAATGAGTAAGGAAAAAGCAGTTAGCGTTAAAAAAAAGTGCTGTTTATTTAATGCCGAAAAAACTGAAAAGAATAAGCTTCCTGGCATAATGAAAAACAGGCTTGCTGAGAGAATGATGAGTACTTGAGCCGAGTCAATGTATGCATCGCCGTATGCTAGCAAAATAATCTCTTTACTCAACAGCATAAGCCAGATTGCTAGCGGAGTACAAATAATGATAAAAATACGTAAGCCGTGCCTGAATAATTGCTTGAATTTTTGCATTGATTGCTCTGCCAGGCGAGAAAATACCGGAAAAAGTACTCCACTAAGCGCAAGGAAGGCGACTTCCAGCATTTGCGTGACCCGATAGGCAGAGCTAAATAAGCCAACTGCCATTGCGCTCGCTAGTAGTGTTAGTAAGAGGGTGTCAGCATGTGTCGTCATGCGGCGAAGCATTAAGCCTAGTCCCAGTGGTAGTGCTTGTCTGATAAGGAAGCGCCAATAGGGTAAATCAAAACACCAGATGGTTTTGACATAGCAGAGGCGTACCCATGCAAAAAGAATAGTCCAGTTAAGTATCGCTGCAAATAGATAGGCAATGGCAATACCCTTCATGCCAGTATCAAGATATATAGCCGTTGAGACACTGGCAAACAAGGCTATTTTATGGATGAACGCTGTTAAAGCAATGCGCCCCATATTCTCGTGCGCTCTTAACACAGCGGCATGAATGGCGGCATGAACCATAAACAATGCAGCAGCAGCTAGCACACAAATGGTTGTTTTCAGTTCAGTATCAGAAAATATAAAACCCACACCGCTGTAGAGTATCCAATAGATTAGTCCTAAAAAAAACCATGATAAAGTTAAAGAGGCACTAATAATATGTTGAAGCTGGTCTTTGTTGCGTGCGATTTCTCGTACGGTAATATTAACAATCCCACCATTAGCAAAAAGTTGAAAAATATTCGCTAAACTAAGCAAAAATGCAAACCGGCCAAATTTACCAACATCCAGATACCGCGCGATAAGTACGAAAATAAAAAATAAAATAACCCCATCAATAAGTAGTCCTGAACTGATAAAAAATGAATTTTTTATTATTTTTTTGGGGTTTATCATAAAGATGAGGTCATATAATATTGAACACTGAGGGCACCAGAGGGAGAGAGCCTTATTGCTATGCTTTACGTGGATAATTTTATGTTTTGATAGCTAAGGAATGGGAATCAAATAACTTGTGCATTCTGACTTGTCTTTTTGCTCGCCTTCGGCGTTGCGGCAACAGTTACGTAGCTAGCTATGCGCCTGTTACTGGGCCTTGAAGGCAAACAAAAATACTGCGTCAAATGCAATTGTGTTTTTTTAATGCGCGTTACCCTATGCTTAAATCAATAAAAGTGTCAATTACTTTTAGGTGTAAATGAAGGAGGCTCTAATCTTTAGAGATTATCCTCAAATGCATAAGTAAACTCCTTAATGTCTTTGGCAAACCAGTCTGCAACAATTGCGATAGACTCATCA
>CAZLLL010000197.1:0-6231 GCA_964560255.1 uncultured Methylomonas sp. | reverse complement strand
GAGGTAGATGAGCACGAGAAATAGGGGTTGCATCATCTATTTCTGTTATTTCTTTGGTTCTTTTCCTTTTGGCGTGAAGGTATAATTCATTAATAATCAAATTGCTACAAGTGATTAAAATAAGTTTCTAACGTAAGTTGTAACAGGTTTTCGTCGCAAAAAAATTACAACAATGCCGGTATTATTGAGTTTCTTATGAAATTTATCAGTAATCTTGATGATAATAGCAAAATTAATGGTTATTTTTTAAAAAATATGACTAAGAAAATACAATGTAATACATTGTTTTATATTATTTTTATTGACCACGCCAAAGGGAAAAGAGCCATTTCTTTTAGCCAGATAATTTTGTCTTTAATATACCTTTGAAGGCTTGAGGTACTGGACTTTCCTTCTAAAATAGCGAATATGACAGCGGCAACAATAAAAATAAGTGAATGACGTTTCCCTCGATTATCCCGCGTGTCAGGTAACTGTTCTAAAGCCTGTAAAAAAGTTTCGAATTGCATATCATGAATGTCTAGAGAGGGCATAAAGTTTTCCTTATTGTATTGCTCTCTATTATACAACTTGTCAAGAAACTTTTTATGAGAAAGCCGTGGGTCCGTAGGTACGATTACGCCACGCTAATCGGAGCTACGAGACTAAAAACTAAAAAAAGTCTCCTGATCCACATTAAACCCCGAAGCATTTTTATGCCCACCCCCGCCAAAATGCAAGGCCAATTCAGACACATCAAACTCACCCATTGAGCGCAACCCGCATTCATAATGCTGACGCTTGCCATGGTAGTGATAAGTTAAACCAAAAGTGCCTGATATTTTAGCCAGTGCATGACCTAGATCACTGGCAAAAACAGAGGGTGCATTGACCGCTAAACCTTCAATATTATTCAGCTTGACTGTATGTCGGGTATTTAATAATCGCCGTACATTTAGTTGTTGCTGTTTAACCAATACAGCCCCTTCCCGTTGTAAATTATGCAGCTTTATTTTCTCAAAAGAAGCAAAATTGGTGGGTAAGCGTAAATATAAAGCCTTGCAAATAGCCTCTGTTTTAGCGAGTTTATGTAACCATAAATCATGATCTTCGATATGCCTGAGTAAAATAGGAGACTCTGCGTCGGCCTGAAAATAATCCCAACTCATAATACAGCCACTATGTTTCTGATTGAAATTAACTTCAAGATTGCCCGGAATCGCAGAGTGTTTTAAGTACGCCTGATACTCTTTTTGCGCACTGATATGATGATCCAGTACGACTATTTTACTGGCTCGTTCTGCTGCTGAGATTAATACCTCAGCCGAATAACAAAAATCCAGAATATAAACCTTACTCTTATTAGGTATTTTTGGCAAAGGCTCATGATGCCGAACGGGCTTATAATAAGCGGAATTTCCCAGTTTTTTCCAGGCCGCCCAAGCCGCTGCAAAGCCATCCATACAATCGGCATGGTAAAGAACCCATATTTTCTTTTCGTTTAATGCTGTCATAGAAGTGGTCAATAAGGTGGCTATTAACTTAGGAATGGGAATTGAATAAGTTGTGTAATTATGACGCAGTATTTTTGTTTGCCTTCAAGGCGCGGTAACAGGCACATAGCTAGCGACATAACTGTTTCCGCAACGCAGAAGGCGAACAAAAAGACAAGTCAGAATGCCCAAGTTATTTGATTCCCATTCCTTAGGAGCGTGGACGAAATAACTTGGGAAACTTGCTTGTCTTTTTATCCGTCTTCTTATGGATAGAAATAGTAATGTAGCTGGCTATGCGTTGTGTCTATGCCTTGAATACGAATAAAAATACTACGCCAGTTGCTCAACTTATTACGTGCATATTCCTAAGGCGGGACAAAAAATTTCAAAATATTATGCCGGAGTATAATAGCTTTAGCTATTGCTGTTTCGGAAATAGTTAAAGCCACTTTACTCCTGTCATATGTTCCGCTTTAAACTGGCAACCTATATAAACGTTCTATTCAATATTAATATAGGTTGACGGTCTTAGGATAAATTTGGTAAAACAGCTACCTGTTTATTTATATAGGTAGCTAAAATGAAAGTAAAATTTTTATTTATATCGTTAATGATCTTATTGATACCTGCAAGTATCTGGGCAAAATCATCTGCTCCTGAACAAGTTGATGGGGCTGTGACAGTGAGTACTGAACGAGCAAAAGAATTGATGGAGCTAGGTGTTGCTTTTATAGATGTGCGTGGTGCAACAGGCTACCAAAAAAGTCACATTCAAAAAGCCAGGCATTTAGATTTAAAACTAGATTTAACAGAAGCCGCATTATTACTCATAGTAAAAAAACATCAGCCAGTTGTTTTTTATTGTAATGGCGATATGTGTCAGCGTAGTGCAAAGGCAAGTGAAAAAGCAGTGGCATGGGGCTGGACGACAGTTTATTACTATCGTGGTGGCTATCCTGACTGGCAAAAGGCAGGTTTGCCATTAGAGTAAATAAAATGAAGTGTAACCGGATCTCAACAATGTATCCTTGAAAACATACAATGAGACCAATAAACACAGAAGGTTTGACCAAAATTGGACATTCATACTTTGTGATATTATTGTAAGCTATTGATTTATTTTGGTTAGACTTTTGAAATTAAGTGAAATCTAGCTAACACTGCCCAAAAAATCGCTTAATTTAGGTAAAATTGCTGAAGTCTGGTAGAAGGCATTCTATACACCCTTTAATAATTTGGTTTTCGTGAATAACAAAGGTGTATAGAATGGTCCCTTGTTTAATGAAAACCCAATTTACGCATGAAATATCCGTACATTATTTTAGATAGATCGAATACTCTGAATTAAGTGCCACGCAGAGTGGCACTCAAAAACTGACTATTCCTTTGGAGGGAATTTTGTAAGAATTTTAGCAACATATTCTTGAGCAAGTCTATCTCTTTCAGCTCTGTCGCTATCTTTTGGTAGCCTTCCATCTGCCGCGCCACGCCACATAAGCTGGTCTGTTCCGGGATTGATAATATCAATAATAAGTGTCCCTTGCTTAAAGTGGTCTACCTGAGTATTGGTGCTGGCACCATAAGAGCCTCCGTAATATCCATATCCAGCTCTATAGCCATAACCAGGGTACAAGCCATTGTAACTATTGTAAGTTTTAATATCGACTTTTTCTTCAATAACGACACTATAATTAACTAAAAAATTAACCTTGTCGTCATCTGATTTAATAAAGTTCTGTTGCTGTAGCTGTTGATCAATGGTGGTTCGAATGCGCTGATCCATTATATGATCCAGATATTTGAGACTGGCTTGATTATGGGCATTTTCCGCGTGCCAGCGATAAGTTTTAAAGTGAGAGAAATCAATTTTGTTATCATAATCAGTACTGAGAGAAAGCGAAGAGCAGCCTGAAATAAGCATCAATAGGGTAATGCTAAAAAGAAAAATTTTCATTATTCATCCTTTTTTTAAATGAGTGTGTTTACCTAAAAAACATTTAAATTAGTAGAAAGTGCATTGAATAGCATTAATTAGTTTATTTAGATGTTAAAATAGTCAAAACTTTTTGTACATGCTCAGCTGTTTCAAGGCCTAAGTCAGTTAAATAGCCACCATCATCTCGGGTGACTATGTTTTTCTCATGCAGGCGTTTCATTGCCTCAATGGTCTCGGAAGCAGCTGACTGGTGGACTTTAATGCCTTCTTGCGTCGAGGTTAGTTTATATCGTGCTAAAATATTTAGTTCTTCAGTAAGGTCAGATGAGATTGGCATAGTGTAATTCCTTATCGTTGTATAAAAATGTTTGCTTTGATTCTTTATTGTTACTTTATACCACTAGCGGTAGGCAATAGACAGAAAAATCAAAGAAAAAAATAATGGCCATAATATAGAGAAATTAGATGATAAAAATTCTTGTCAGAATCGTAATGTTTATAGCGGTTGGAAGTATGTTTTTTAGCATAATGGGGAGAGTACAACCCAGTTATGATAGTAATTATACAATCTTGTATTCTGATTTTATACAGGATATTCGCAATGGTGCGGTATCAGAAGTAACTATTGCGGGTGAAACGATAAAAGGAAAGCGAACGAACGGTGAACGTTTTGTGACCTATAATCCTGATGATACACATTTGATAGATGATCTGATTGAATACGGTGTAAAAATAAAGGTAGCCACACCTGAAAAACAGTCAATGTTTATGCAGATCTTTATTTCCTGGGCACCTATGCTGCTATTAATCGGAGTCTGGGTGTATTTTTACCGCAAACAGCAGGGAGGCGTTGGTGGTGGCGGTGGACAAATGGGTATGGGAAAAAGTCGTGCAAAATTACTTGAAGAAGATCAGATAAAAGTCGGTTTTGCTGATGTTGCCGGTGTTGAAGAAGCAAAAGAAGATATTATGGAAATTGTCGATTTCCTGAGAGATCCTTCAAAATATGAGTTCGTGGGTGGAAAAATTCCTCATGGTGTTTTATTGGTTGGCCCTCCTGGTACAGGTAAAACGCTACTGGCACGTGCGATAGCGGGTGAAGCAAGTGTCCCATTTTTTTCTATTTCAGGTTCTGATTTTGTGGAAATGTTTGTCGGGGTAGGTGCATCACGAGTGCGTGATATGTTTGAACAAGCTAAGAAACGTGCACCCTGTATTATTTTTATAGACGAGATAGATGCTGTAGGCCGTCAACGTGGGGGGTCTGGCCCTGGCGGTGGTGGTAACGATGAGCGAGAGCAAACATTAAACCAGTTACTGGTAGAAATGGATGGCTTTAATGGTAACGAAGGAATCATTGTCATCGCAGCAACAAACCGTTCCGATGTATTAGATAAAGCCCTATTAAGACCAGGCCGTTTTGATCGAGAGGTACATGTTGGTTTGCCTGACATTAAAGGGCGTGAACAAATTCTAAAAGTGCATATCAAGAAAGTACCTCAGGCTGAAGATGTCAATATTAAAGATCTGGCGCGTGGCACACCCGGTTTTTCAGGCGCAGAATTAGCTAACCTCGTTAACGAAGGAGCATTATTAGCCGCGCGCAATAATAAACGTATTGTGACGATGGATGATTTAGATCGAGCGCGCGATAAATTACTGATGGGTGCAGAAAAACGCTCCATGGTGATGCGTAAAGAAGACTTGTTGATGACAGCCTATCATGAGGCAGGACATGCCATTGTCGGAAAAAATGTACCGGAACACGATCCTGTCTACAAAGTCAGTATTATGCCCCGTGGCGGCGCTTTAGGGATTACCATGTTCTTGCCTGAACGAGACCAGTATAGTGCCAGTAAAGATAAGCTGGAAAGTCAGATATCAGGTTTATTTGGTGGCCGTATAGCTGAGGCAATTATCTATGGTAAAAACAAAGTGACGACAGGAGCCTCTAATGATATTGAACGGGCAACCCAGCTAGCCAGAAATATGGTGACCAAATGGGGCTTGTCCGAAAAACTGGGGCCTATGGACTATGGCGATAACGAAGGTTACATGGGATCACAAAGTAAGCCCATGTCCGAGCAAATGGCCAAGATAATAGATGATGAAGTCCGGCTGGTGATAGATAAAAATTATCAGCGTGCCGAAGATATTCTGAATGATAAAATTGATATCTTGCACAATATGGCACAGGCTTTGATGGACTGGGAAACCATTGATAAATTTCAGATTGAAAAACTGTTGAACGGTGAAAAATTAGATCCACCTGTTGATGAACCTGAAGAGGACGAAACAGATGGCGAAGCTGAAATTGTTGAAACTGACCATGAGGATGTGCAATTTGATAAAAAAGCAGGAGCGCATGGGCATCAGGAAATGTAAGAATTGAGCACGAATTAAACTGAGCAACTGTAGAGTAACCGTTCAGATCCCCTTTGTAAAATAGCCTTTTTCTAATAAAACCTTCCCCTAACCCCTCCTTGACAAGAAGGGGTTAGGGGAAGAGCAGTTACAAAGAATAGTATCCGTTATAGGCTACCAACTTAAGACGGGACACCAGTAATAAGCTGGTGGAGGGCATCCATGTTATATGCGCCTTGCGAGAATTATTTGAGTGATCCAGCTACTCAAACTGTCCTGTCTTAAGTTGGTAGCCCCGTTAATACAAGTGGAATGTATTTATCTGAGAAACCACTTTTCAATAAAAATGAAAAGCACCTTATTAACTTCATTTTTTTCATGGTGAAAACCTGTCTCGTCTAAAGTAAGGGAGATGGAAACAAATAATCATCCAATATTGCGAGTCTTTTTGTCCGT
>CAZLLL010000196.1:0-6238 GCA_964560255.1 uncultured Methylomonas sp. | reverse complement strand
TAACTTGAGCAACCGACTTGTCTTTTTGTCCGTCTTCAATTTGCACAAACAGTTACGTAGTCTGCTAGAGCTACAATGTGCGCCTTGAATACGAACAAAAAGACAAGTCAGTTGCCCAATTTATTCCGTACCTATTCCCTATCGAAACTACCTATATCAGGATAGTCAAAATGACAGTATAAATTCATCTAAGAAAAATACTTAGGAATGTGCACATCCCTTAGCGTTTAAAAAAGAAATAGACAAATGGACATTTCAAAGTCATTTTATCACCCTCTAAACTTATAACCCTGCAAGTTTCCATTTTTGAGCGTCCTGGAGCTTTTGCCTTTCTGATAACACCATTTTCGACCGAGTATTTAAAGTCAAGCTTTAATGTTTTTGTGCGTCCAAAGCGATCTTCTGCCTGAGCATGTATTACTCCGCCCTTGGTAAATTCCCAAGTAGAAAAAAGTTCCACTTTCTCTTTATGCAAAGATGCCGCCTCAGCATATAAATTCCACTTACCTAGAAGTTTTGAGTTATCTTCCAGTTTAACATCTGCATTGACAGTAAAAGACAATAATAGAAACATGCTAACGACTATTGCCAGTCCTAGTTTGATCATAAACTTCTCCTCTTATAATTATTATTTTGATTATTCGGTTAGATTGTACCACGCTGCTAGCATTAATAAATGACATTATTCTAATAGTTTTTTTCAGAATAGAACTGACGGTGCTGCAACAATAATTTCTTAAAATTTTCGGGATTTTTTTGCTGTGTTATCAGCCCTACTCTAGGGTATATTTTGTGTTCTAAACGTGACAACCAAAAACGTAAGCTAGCGCGTCGTAGTAGCACTGGAAGCCAGTTTTCCTCAGATTGCGGAATATCCCGTACTTGCTTATAGGCTTGCATAAAAACATTAGAAAGCTCATAGTCAAACAGTCCTTGCGCATCTACACACCAGTCATTCAGGGCAATCGCCACATCCAGTAATAAACAGTCACAACAGGCTGCATAAAAATCCAACATGCCGGTTAAGCGATCACCGGCAAACAAGACATTATCCCTAAACAGGTCTGCATGTATGATGCCTTGCCTTAAGTGCTGGGTAGTTGATTTTAGTTGATACTGCAATTCATCTTCCAAGAGTAGAGAGTCCTGCAATGACAAATGCGCACTGACTTGTTGCGCAGTTTTTTGTATCCAAACAATATTTCTAGGATTTTGCTTATTAAATTCTATTGAAGAGCCAGTTAAATGAAACCCTGCTAAGGTAGTTGCAACTAATTGATATTGCTGCAATGTGGTATGCACAACTGATTTCCCAGGCAAACACTTAAAAATAGCAGCAGGCTTCCCTGATAATATCTGCACATATCCTTGCTGCAAATCCGACAGAGGACAAGGGTAATAGCTTTCAAACCTGGCTAATTGCAGCAGCAATTGCAGATAAGGACGTAATTCATCAACGTTGAAATACTCATACAAAGTCAATACAAAATCACCTTGCCGAGTATGCAATAAATAATTGGTATTTTCCATGCCCGCACTAATTCCCGAATATGAAACAAGGGAACTAAGACCATATTTTCTAATAAATAATTCTATTTGAGCATGACTAACTGAAGTATAAACAGACACGCTTACCAGCTAAAAATTGTCCACTGATTAATTTTGATACCTTGATCAAAGTCACCGCCTTTAACCTCTTCCATTTCACCATCTCCGTCTGGGTCAATATAGTAATAAGCAGGCCCTATATCAGGCACAATTTTTATTTTGTAAATCTGACCATTCACCCGGTATTCATGAATCGTTTTATCTCCACGCCGAGTAATGGTAATATCCGAGATTAGCTCGTCATCCTCTGCTGACATAGGCATGACAGACCCTTCAGAGACTGCTGAGTCATCAGATATATTTTCCTCAGCACTTATTAGGCGAGAAGACATCAGTAAACAAAATAAAAGGTAACGAAGCATAAAACGCTATCCAGAATTGAAAGATATAGAAGTAGGAGATAAGCTCATTATACCGATACAAGCCCTTAATTGCGGAAATTATCTAAGTTTATTTGTAACTACTCAGGCTATTTTTTTCTGGGCTGTAGGGGTATTTGTGGCATAAAAAGCAGCTGAACAGTTAAAAAACGCCTATTTTTCTGCCTTTATCATCCAAAATAAAGTGCCAAAATCGCTACAGCTCAATAAATTATAGCCTGAGTAGTTACCAAACATGAAAACCGAGAAATGAAAGATGCCCCTTTAGGAACGTGCATGAAATAACTTGAGCAACTGACTTGTCTTTTTGTCCGCCTTCGGTGCTGCACAAACAGTTACGTAGCTCGCTAGAGCTACAATGTGCGTCTTGAATACAAACAAAAATCCTGCGCCATAATTGCACAACTTATTTAATTCCCACTCCTTAAACACTAAATAACCGCCGAAAATTTTCATTCGATTGCCGAGAAATTGTTTCCATATCTGTCTCACGCAAATCTGCTATATATTGAGCCACGTGTTGCACATAGATGGGATAATTAGACTTACCACGAAAAGGTACGGGGGCCAGATAAGGCGAATCGGTTTCAATTAAATATCGATCAGCTGGGACTTTTTTTGCCACTGCCTGAATAGCTTTGGCATTTTTAAAAGTCACAATACCCGAAAAGGAGATATAAAAATTTAAATCCATTGCCTGCTGTGCAAAATCCCAGTCCTCGGTAAAACAATGTATCACACCACCTACTTCATCCGCACCTTGCTCTTTTAAAATACGCAAAGTATCTACACCCGCATCACGCGTATGAATGATTAATGGCTTTTTAGTCACTTTAGACGCAGCAATATGATTAACAAAACGCTTATGCTGCCATGTCAGATCACCCTCACTACGAAAATAATCCAGCCCAGTTTCACCAATAGCAACGACTCGTGCATTATCCGCTAACGCAATTAATTCTTCTGCATTCGGATCTTGCCCTTCATCAACATTAGGATGTACGCCCACAGACAAGGAAATATTTTGATAAGGTGCAACTAAATCACACATGGCAGGATAAGCCTCCAGATCAATACTGATACACAGCATATGCTCAATCTGCTTATTTTCTACATCCTGCATAAAACAGGAAAAATCATTCTGATAAGGGGTTAAATCAAGCCTGTCGAGATGGCAATGTGAATCTATTAGCATGTTATTAATACAGTGTGTAATCTTAATAATAGTAATTATAACTTTTTAAAATGTCAGCTGTTAGGTATACTTTTCAAAAACTCCTCTGAATTAATCAACCAGTCAGCTCACAAAAAAAAATGTCGTCAATAAATTAGGCTAGAATAATAAATATTCAGTTTAAATAAATCGGAAAAATTAACTATGATTATTAGAACGAAAGCTCCTTTACGTCTCGGCTTAGCGGGTGGTGGTACAGACCTTAGCCCTTATTGCGACGAATATGGTGGCTATGTTTTAAATGCAACCATTGATCTGTATGCTTATTGCACACTTGAAGTAAACACTAACGAGAGTGTCGTATTTGCAACCACTGACAGGGGGGAGCATTTTGCAAGTTCTGCATTAGCAAGTTTTGAGATTGATGGAAACCTGGACTTACATAAAGGTGTTTATAATAGAATAATTAAAGAATTTAATGATAATAAACCCTTATCGTTAACGATGACCACCTATTCCGATGCGCCTGCAGGTAGTGGCCTAGGCTCCTCTTCTACCTTAGTGGTGGCGATGATAAAAGCGTATGTTGAGTGGCTAAATCTGCCCTTTGGAGAGTACGATATTGCCCGTTTAGCATTTGAAATCGAACGTGAAGAGGTAGGGATTATTGGCGGTGCGCAAGATCAGTATGCTGCTACCTTTGGCGGTTTTAACTTTATGGAATTTTACAATGACAAAAGAGTGATTGTGAATCCCCTTAGAATTAAAAACTGGATTATTGATGAACTCCAGGCTTCTAGTGTTTTATACTTTACTGGAATCACTCGTCAAGCGTCTATCATTGAAGAAGAAAAAACCAATGCTATTACACGTAATGTTCAGGCATTGGACGCGATGCATACGGTGAAACAGGATGCTTTGGCTATGAAAGAGGCCGTTCTCAAAGGTAATATTCCTCTTTTGGCTCAAGTACTCAACCATGCGTGGGAAGCAAAAAAGAAAATGGCTTCATCCATTACCAACCCTGAAATTGATGACATTTACAATCTGGCCATTAATATGGGAGCCTACGCGGGGAAATTAAGTGGTGCTGGCGGGGGTGGATTTATGTTTTTTATCGTTGATCCTATTAAAAAGGTACAGCTGGTAAACACGCTAAACAAGGAAGCAGGGCAAGTTATTAACTTTCATTTTACTAAAGACGGCACAAGGGGCTGGAAAATATAATGCACACATTTATCACGCAACAAATTGAAGATTCTTATCAAGTAAAACAAAAAATACTCAAGGACAGTGATTTAGTTTTGCTTATTCAGCAAGTTTCACAAAAAGCGGTACATATCTATAGAAATGGCAACAAAACCCTTATTGCCGGTAACGGAGGAAGCGCGGCGGATGCACAACATATAGCCGGAGAATTTGTCAGTCGTTTTTACTTTGATAGACCTGGCCTGCCCTCGCTGGCCTTAACCACCGATACATCCATCATGACGGCTGTTGCAAATGATTACGGCTATGAACGTTTATTTGCAAGACAAATTCAGGCAAATGGAAATGCTGGTGATATGTTTATCGCCATTTCTACCAGTGGTAACTCGGCTAATATTTTAGAAGCGATAAAAGAGTGTCGAGAAAAGGACATCATTACAGTGGGACTGACAGGCGAAACGGGCGGAAAAATGGCCGAGCTCTGTGATTTTTGTATAAAAGTTCCTTCGTCATCAACGCCGAGAATACAAGAAAGTCATATTTTAATAGGTCACATCATCTGTTCTGTGGTTGAAAAAGTCTTATTTGATGGTGGCTTCTAAATGGAAGCCATTGTTCTTGCCGGAGGTTTTGGGACACGTTTGCAGTCAGTGGTCTCTGATGTTCCAAAACCTATGGCTGAAGTACAAAAAAAACCATTTTTGGAGCATATACTGGTTTATCTACAAAAAAATGGTGTAGACAGCGTTATCTTATCAGTAGGCTATAAACATAAAATTATTGAAGATTATTTTCAGCACTCATTTGCTGGCATGACAATTGACTATATTGTTGAAGATGAGCCTTTAGGGACAGGAGGTGCGATTCTTAAAGCATGGGCTAGCATACAACAAGAAAATATTTTTGTGATCAACGGTGATACCTTCTTTAATGTTGATCTAAATGAATTATTATCAAAGCACCTCGCCTATCAATCTGAGCTGACATTGTCTTTAAAACCGATGGAAAATTTTGATCGTTATGGTAGTGTTGAAATAAATGATAACTTTGAAGTTGTAGACTTTAAAGAAAAGGAGTTTGTCAGTAAAGGCCATATTAATGGTGGTATCTACATACTTAATAAAAATATATTTGCGCCGTTTAAACTACCCCGGCAATTTTCCTTTGAAGAATTTATGCAAGAAAATATTAATGCCTTAAATATTTATGCCAGTATTTTTAATAATTACTTTATTGATATCGGTATTCCTGAAGATTATCAGAAAGCTCAATCTGAATTAGTTGCTTATTTATGAATAAAGCATTATTTTTAGATCGTGATGGCGTAATTAATATTGAAAAAGAATACCTTTATAAAATTGAAGAGTTCGAATTTATTGACGGTGTATTTTCGACCTGCAAGCATTTCTTAAATCAAGATTACCTTTTGATTATCATTACCAACCAGGCTGGAATAGCCCGTGGTAAATATACTGAAGATGATTTTTCTGGGCTGACCCAATGGATGCTAAGCCAGTTTATTAGTCAAGGCATTAGCATCTCAAAAGTATATCATTGCCCACACCACCCAGACTTTAGTGGAATGTGTGACTGCCGCAAGCCTAATCCGGGAATGATTAAACTCGCGCAGCAAGAATTTGATCTGGATTTAAAACAATGTATTTTAGTAGGAGATAAAGAAGGTGACATTCAGGCAGGCATCAATGCGGGCATTAACAGAAATATACTCGTACGTTCGGGGCACCCGGTGAATGAAAACAATACGGCTGCTGAATATGTTATTGATTCATTGAAAGATCTGACTAAAATCTACTCTCGTTTCTCAGATAAATAAATTCCAATTGCATAACAGATAACACCTCTTTGG
>CAZLLL010000195.1:0-6245 GCA_964560255.1 uncultured Methylomonas sp. | reverse complement strand
TCGTAGAAATTAATTGCAAAATTCCCTGCAAATTGAGCTGGTTTTTCTACGATAGCACTGCGTTTAAAATCATTATTCAGGTAGGTTAATTCCTGAATCAGCATTTTTTCACTGTGCTGTAACCCTGGCTCATCCCAAAAATTTGTGGCCATGCCTATCCATTCAATCATGATAGAAAATAGTAATGTCAACACCAGAAAAACAAAAACCTGCATCAACCGAATTAATGTTGATGCTATTAAACCGTGCTCTGTAGTTTGCTGAGCAGAAGAGGTGCGTTGTGTAGTGCTTGCCATGAATCAATCAGCCCACCAGTGATCGTTGGATAAATACCGGCGCTTCATTTCATCAGAAATTTCCTGCATATTTTTAGGAATCAAATCATCACCCGCTTCAACAGGCATCGGCATTCTGATTTTCCATAGATTACCGCCTTCTAATAAAGCAAATGCCTGACCTTTAGGTAAGGCCATAATGGTTGCAGGTGATATATAGGGCATTTCTGTCACTGAAATACGGTCTTCATTTCTTGATGTGAAATCAACTGATGATCTGGGGTCTGCAGAATCATTGACACCCGATACTTCCATAATGGTTGTGACTTCACAGGTATCAATCTGGTCGGTAAGCATTTCTGCTGTGGCAAGTTCTTTCACTCTCATCATAATCAATGTATTAAAATTTCCTGCAACTTGGCCTGCTTTTGCTTTATTGCCAATTCTTGCTTCTACATCCGACCAAGTTTGGGTGTAAGCAGTGACTTGAAATCCTGAGCCACCTGACTTATTCAATAAGGGAATAAATTCATCCCCAATTAATTCATTAAATTCATCCGCATGAAGTGAAATAGTCGGCATCTCTTGAGTTTTTTCCTCATCTGGCATTCCATGATCAGTTCCATGTTTATAGATTTCACCTGAGACAGAAACTAAATCTGCAAACATGGAATTACCAACAGCTGAGGCAACTGCCATATCAGATAAAGCATCCAGGCCAATATAGACTATGCCTTTACGGCGAATGATTTGTCGCCAGTCTATAATGGGACGTAAATCGTCTATATCCGTGTAATCGGGTGAAATTAAGTCAGCTATTTTTCCTGAAATCAGTTTTTCCATCAGCGGTAATAACGAGGCCACTATTTTGTCAAAATAGGTTTTATCGTATTCAAAGGCTGAGCGCAGACCATCGGCTACAGGGTCATAAAATTCATTTTCTTTGGCATAATGTACTAATGCCAACACTTCATGAGAACGACCTTTTTGCGAAAAAGGTAAATCTCTTTCATTAATATTTCCAGCCATCGTTTGTACCTGTTTTTCCCAGTCTTCGGGTGCGACACTCGGCAACCATTGTCGATAATACTCAGTGAGCAATGGCTCAATATTGGTGATATAGCGTGTAATTTGGCGATAATCTGGGCGTTTTCCCATTTTAACCAAGGCGACCGAAATCATATTGGTAAAACGCCAGGCAAATTCTCTGAAAGCGGCTGAATTACCCTCACTGGGTAAAGCATTGGTTAAGCGAGAAGCAATTTCTGTAATTCTGGAAAAGTTGCCAATCGCATTATATCGGCATGAAATATCAGGAAACCCTAAATGAAAGACATAGAGTTCATCACTGCTACCTGAACGTCTGGCTTCTGCAATCACCCGTTTCATCAATGCTGCATCCCCTTTGGGATCAAACACAATAACGGTATCACCACGCATAATATCCTGACTAATCAGTATTTCTGCAAAACGTGACTTGCCTACGCGTGTGGTTCCAAGAATCAGGGTATGACCTACGCGTTCACCTAGGTCCATGGTTACATTCTGCTCTTGCATTTCTACTGCATGAATTTGAGGTTTACCGCCCACAGGGGGTAACGGTCTGACAGGATTCCACCAGGTATTTTTACCCAGCAAACTTACAACCCCTTTTAGTAATGGAACATGTTCCCAACGATTTTCTAACTGTCTAGCTAATTTATACCATCGAGACTGATCAATGTACCGCCTAACTTTTGGACTCAGCGTGTCTCGTAATCTTTGTGTATGTTTTTGTTGCCACAAGAAACCTTTGCCTAAAAATAAACGACGATAACTGACAGGCAGTTGATCAGGTGTCAGTGAATATTCAGGTAACTTCCTCATATTTCTCTGATAACGCAGAACATAAAATGCATCTTTGGCTCTGATACTGCCGAATATAAAGAGTAATGTAGCTGTGCCATAGCCTACAACTGGGGTCATCATCAATGACCAGGGAGCCACAATCGCAATAGTTGCCGTGCCATAAGCACATAATACAGACCACAGTTCTATCGGTGGACGTAGCAATGCTTCAACTGGATAATTGTTGTTCATTGCTCAATCAAAGTGCTGGAGATTAGAACAGGATAATGTGCAAGAGATAATTGTTTGGCAACTTTAGTCCCAGGAACGGGGGTTATTTCAATTCCTCCTGCGGCCTGTTGCAATTGATTGACTTGCTGCTCGGTTTTTACGTTAACTACAATCCCAATGGCATGATTCTGTTTCAATTTTACTTTATGTTCCTGTAACCAGCTCAAAGAAATCATGTCATAGCCAACAATAAAGATTGGGTTCGACAAATAAGGATGATGGATAGAACGCGGGAAAACCTTGCCTGGGGACATCGTGGGTGTTATCACGGGTACTCTTGGGAAGTTAACTTGATGATTTTTACTGGGTGTAGCTTGTAGTTGCTGAGTAGATGGTGGATGCACCATGGGTTGAGTATACCCACTATCGTAGATCACAATGGGTTCTGCTAAAACTATGTAACTGGTAAAAAGTGACAAAAAAAGTAGAGATACTAGTTTCATGAACATAAACTCCTGTGATTATAGAGTGCTATTGTTCATGAGTTGTTGTGGAAAAAGACGCATAAACCCTAAATGAAATACGGAGAGGTTTAACTGTCCTGAATTCTAGTCATAGGTAAAAACAAGATTTCTTTTTTAATATCCCAAATTTAACGACCACTTCTATTGTCAATGGTAGCAATTTCACCTAGAATGAATGAAAAATTGTAGAACATCCTACAATAACTTTTATAGGCAATCAACATGCAACAAATTATTAATCTGCGTGAAGTCAATCAGAACCTGTCTAAATTTATAGCTTCTCTCCATGAAGGGGATGAAATAGTCATTACTAAACGGGGAAAGGCGGTTGCAAAACTGGTTTCTATCACTGAAAAAAAAGAACTTAGTTCCATTCAGCATGAAGCATTGCAACGTATATTAAGCTTAAAACAAAAGGGTTATCATTTAGGCGCAGAAGCTGTAAACAGAGACGAATTGCATGAGCGATAAACGTGTTTCTCTGGATACGAATATTTTGATTTATGCCATTGATAAAGATGCTGGGGAAAAACAGCTGACTTCCATTTCACTGATTGAGCACTGCGCATTAAATTACGATTGTGTACTGACATTGCAATCTTTATCAGAATTTTATGCCGCTGCTACGCGAAAAGGTAAAGTGACACACGCCCAGGCAGAGGCTCAAATCAAAGACTGGCAGTTACTTTTTCCAACCATTTTACCGACTACCCGTACTGTGGAATATGCCTTAAAAGCAGTGGATGAACACACATTGTCTTTTTGGGATGCGATGCTTTGGTCAGTCGCTTGTGAAAATGGAGTGAGCGAACTTTATTCCGAAGATTTTCAGTCTGGAAGAGAGTTAAAAGGAGTTCGTTTTACCAATCCTTTTTAGTTGATTCAAAACACGCCGACTATAATTTTCTGCCCGTTCTTGTTGTGCTGGCTTTTGTCCAGGGGAATGGTAACGCCCGATAGCTGTTTTCCAGAGTCCCGTTTTTTTATATTCAGCACTCAATATTCTGGCACCTGTTTGGGTATTATTGATGGGTTCCAATGCTTGCCAGGGAGTACCCAGTTTTTTATGATGATATTTCCAGTTAACCTGCATAATACCAATATCAATCGACTTAATCCCTTGTTGTAGATAAAATAGCAATCCTTTCCATGCTGCTTTTCTGCTTGAATATCTTCTTGGAACCCCTGCAACATTCAGTGTCCATGGCCAGGGTCTGTATTTATTAGTTCGCAGTGTTTTTCCGCTTTCTGTCAGAGCAATGGCGTACAAAATAACGGGGGGTATATGGTTTTCGTAGGCTATTTTTTGGTAAATGTTGGGGATATTATCTGCAAATAAAGTTTGTGTCCAAAACAGTACTACAATATAAGCAAAACAAAATAAGCTGCAATGGAACTTACAAATCATTTTCAATCGTTAGTATTGAATTTGTGTAATGGTCTTTTTATTAAGTGTATAAACTAAAGGGACTTTGTTAATCAGTTGTTTAGTGATTTTATACAGGTTTCCATTGTCATGATTAAGTGTGACCTTGCCAGATTTTAAACGACTTTTATCAATATTGTGTTTCTCAGCCCATTGCCTGATTGCCGTATTATCTTGTTTGCTATTGGTATCAATAAAATAAATATCCAAGGTTAGTTTTTTTATCTTCTCCTCAAGCAATAACCTTTGAATCATTTGAACGCATTCTGGGCAATTCTTCATTTTAATAAAGATCAGAACTCTATCACCCGTCTCAAATACTTTGGGTTGATTTAACGCTAAAGCATCAGAGCTGAATAACGACTCGTTAGGAAAAAGTTTTATATTCGCTTCATCATATGCTCGCTGGAAAGCGATAGTTCTCTCTACATCTTCACGCATCATCATTGCCCAAAGCTCAGCGTATTTTCTGCGTTCCTGATCCGTTCTGGCATGGACACCGAGCACTTCAATGGGGGAGATAGTGGCAGGACTAATACTGCCACGGATACCATTTAATAGAGACTTATACCTTGTCCATTCTTGGATGGATAATGACCAGTGTTTTCGGCTACTTTCATCTTTCTTAACGGCTAAGTGATTAGCTGAAATATATTGAAGAGGCTGTTGTTTTAAACTGTTTGCATAACTGGAAATGGAGTTTGTTAGCAGAACAATGACTAAAGAATAGTGGGGTAACTTCATACGGCTTCCTTGTCAGCTAAGACTGTAATAACAATTCTTTATAAATGCCTTTTTCATTAGTTAAGATCACTTTTCCTCTTCTAAAGTTAATGGACACCACTCGCCACCCTAATAAAGCCCTATCTATGGTGAGTTCATAAATCAAATTATCACTGCGCACAATGGCGAAATAATCTGAACCCCACTGATCTATACTGACCAGAGTAAAAGGAACCGTTATTTTATTTTTTCTGGTTTTAGTTCTTTTTTTATTCCGTATTCTTGTTTTAATTACTTTGGCAGTAGACTGATTTTGCTTCAACTGTTCAATTTTTAATTCCTGTGCTGTTAGCTGTGCTTGAAGGAGAGTGATTAATTCATCCTGATGCGCTTGACCTGCTTTATTGTCAGCGATTAAATCATTCAATAATTCCTGTAGCTCTGCTAACTGGCTTTCAATTTGCTTTGGCTTCTCAGCCAAAAAATCGTACTTTTGGCTGTTATCAACAAATGTATTTTCGGATTGGAGTTCCTGATGTAGAGTTGCCTCAGAATGTACAGGCAAGATATTCTTAGGTTCTAAGTCAGTTTTTTTCTCCAACTGTTCAGCAAATGACTCCTGTGGTTGTTCACTATTTAGCAGAGGTACTTGTGGGCTATTTTCAACTGAGCTATTTGATATGGATAAGTAGACAAACAGAATAAGTATAAGAACGGCAAGCGCTATTCCTCCTTGTTTAAATCCTTTTGGAATCGGTTTAATCTCATAATCGTCCATGGATGAATTATCTGAATCAGTTGTTTTCATATTCAAAGGCTGAGTATTCATTTTAAGGTCTCCTTTGAATAGTTTTCATCCAGTTGGTAGCTAATCAGTCTATGTACTGGGTCTTCTACCAGAACAAATGCAGGAGTTGTTAGTATGGTCAGGGCATCCTCTAGTGTCATAGGACCAATATGGCGATGCACCTCTGGCAATTTTTTAGCAAATAACTCAACTAATGCCTTTTGATAGGGTTTGGGTTCACTTAATTGATAACCGCTACGTTTAAGTACATATCGAATCGTTTCCCGAACAGTCCGTATATATTCAGGAACAGCAATGCTAATAACCACCTGCAATAATTGTTGTTGGGGCATGGTAGGTACGGCGACAATTGCACTGTATCGTCCAGTTTGGACTTGAATTGCTTTCGGTTTAGCTTTTGTTGGTTGTACAGTTGGTTTTTGGCTTTCCAG